>JASHSR010000327.1 GCA_030038645.1 Gammaproteobacteria bacterium | reverse complement strand
GCCGCGCTCCGTCAGCCAGCGCGAGAGCGCCGTGAGGTCGGCCTTGTAAGCCGCGAGCGTGTTCGCAGACAGTCCGCGCTCCATCCACACGGCATCGAGGAACCGCGAGACCGTCGGATCGGACGTGTCGGCCGCGGATGTTGCGGCTGCTGCGGCGTGCTTGGACAAAATCGGCCTCACTTCGGAACCTTGCGCACGCCGCTGCGCATCTGTCGACCAATGCGCGCTCAAGCCGTTGGCGTACCGTTACAGTATGGGGAGGGGTCCCTCGCACTCGCGGTGACCATCATCACATCTAGAGCGCTGGCATAACATAACGAGAACCAGTTCACATGCGTAACCTCGCGCGCGCCGCCTATGGCGCTTACGCTTATCTGGTCTTCGCATTTTTCGGCCTCGGCGCCCTCGGGGCGGTTCTCCTCGTTCCGGGGCTTCGCAGGCGGCGCGCCATCGCGCGGACGGCCGCCCGCCTGTTCCTGCGCTGCGCCGGCATGCCGCTCACGGTGAAGGGCATGGAGCGGCTCCCCGCCGGCCAGTGCGTCGTGGTGGCG
The DNA here is from genome assembly GCA_030038645.1 of Gammaproteobacteria bacterium. Classification (GTDB taxonomy): domain Bacteria; phylum Pseudomonadota; class Gammaproteobacteria; order Steroidobacterales; family Steroidobacteraceae; genus JASHUC01. Next base: position 2,496 of record JASHSR010000327.1, on the reverse strand, counting down.
AACCATGCGAGCTACCTGGACGGGCTCGTGTTCACGGCGGTGCTCCCGCCGCGCTTCGGCTTCGTCATCAAGCGCGAGATGGCCGGCGTCCCGCTCGCGGGCGCGATGCTGCACCGGATCGGGTCGGAGTTCGTCGAGCGCTTCAACCGCACCCGCGGCGCGGCCGATGCCCGCCGCCTGCTTCGCAAGGCCGTGGGCGGCCAATCCCTGGTCTTCTTCCCGGAGGGCACGTTCTCGGAGCGCCCCGGCCTGCTGAAATTCCACGCAGGGGCCTTCCTCACGGCCGCTCGGGCCGGCTGCCCCATCGTCCCCGCGGTGGTTCGCGGCACGCGCGAGGCTCTACCGCCGACCGGCCTGCTCCCGCACGCCGCGCCGATCACCGTCGAGCTGCTGCCGGCCGTCGCACCCCCGACCGGCGAGTCCCGGGGCGCCGCCGCGACCGAGCTGCGCGAGCGCGTCCGCTCGGCCATCCTCGATCACCTCTGCGAGCCGGACCTCGCCGCTGCCTGACCGCAACGGCCGCCGGACCGCACCCGCCACCTGACCTCCGCCACCTGACCGCACCCGTCGCCTGACCACACTCGCCGCGCGACCACACTCGCCACCTGGCCGCACTCGCCACCTGACCGCCATAAAATACGGCGCGCCCCTCCGGGGCGAGTCGTGGACGGCGGCTTCCCCCGCCGTGGCGCGACGTAACGTGGAGACAGCCATGCCAGACAGCATCGTCATCGTAGCCGCCAAGCGCACGCCGATCGGCGCGTTTCAGGGCGCGCTGGCGCCCGCCGCCGCCCCGCAGCTCGGCGCCGCCGCGGCACGCGCAGCGCTCGCGGACTGCGGCCTCGCGGCGCAGGACGTGCAGGAAGTGATCTTCGGCTGCGTGCTCTCCGCGGGACTCGGCCAGGCGCCCGCCCGCCAGGCGGCCCTCGCGGCCGGCGTGCCGCCGAGCGTGCCCGCCACGACCGTCAACAAGATGTGCGGGTCGGGGCTCAAGGCCGTCATGGCCGCCGCGGATCAGATTCGCGTGGGAGACATCGACATCGCGCTCGCAGGCGGCCTCGAGTCCATGAGCAACGCGCCGTATCTGCTGCCGAAGGCCCGCAGCGGGTACCGCATGGGACACGGTGAGGTCCTCGACCACATGTTCTACGACGGCCTGCAAAGCCCGTTCGACGGCCGGCTCATGGGCTGGTTCGCCGAGGCGACCGCGCGCCGCTACGGCTTCACGCGCGGCGAGCAGGACGCGTTCGCGGCGGAGTCGGTCCGGCGCGCGCTCGAGGCGATCCGCTCCGGCGCCTTCGCGGCGGAGACGGCCGCGGTGACGGTGAAAAGCCGCAAAGGCGAGGCCGTCGTGAGCGAGGACGAGACTCCCTTCACGTGCGACCCGGCGAAGATTCCCTCGCTGAAGCCGGCCTTCGACGAGCACGGCACGGTCACGGCGGCGAGCTCCTCGTCGATCTCCGACGGGGCGGCGGCGCTGGTGCTCATGAGCGAGTCGGCCGCGCGCCGGCGCGCGCTTCGGCCTCTCGCCCGCGTGCTCGCGTGCGCGAGCCATGCGCAGGAGCCCGAGTGGTTCACGACCGCTCCGGTCGGCGCCATCCGCAAGCTGCTCACGAAGCTCGGCTGGTCGGCGCGCGACGCCGACCTGTACGAGATCAACGAGGCGTTCGCCGTCGTCGCCCTCGCGGCGATGCGCGACCTCGATCTGCCGGCGTCGCGCGTCAACGTGAACGGCGGCGCCTGCGCGCTCGGGCATCCGATCGGCGCGACCGGCGCGCGGATTCTCGTCACGCTGGTGCACGCGCTCGCGCGGCGCGGCCTCGCGCGCGGCATCGCCTCACTCTGCATCGGCGGTGGCGAAGCGGTCGCTGCCGCCGTGGAGGTCGTGTGATGCCTCGCATCGAGACCCGCATCGACGCATCGAGCGAGAGCTTCCGAGCCAATCACGCGCGCATGAGCGCGCTCGTCGCCGACTTGCGCGCGCGAACCGAGAGGGCGAGCCTCGGAGGCGGCGAGGAGGCGCGGCGCAAGCACACGGCGCGCCGGAAGCTCCTGCCGCGCGAGCGCATCCGCACGCTGCTCGATCCCGGCTCCCCGTTCCTCGAGCTCTCGCCGCTCGCGGCCGACGGCCTGTACGAGGGCGCGGCGCCCGCCGCCGGGCTCATCGCCGGCATCGGCCGCATTCACGGCCGCGAGGCGCTGGTCATCGCCAACGATGCGACGGTCAAGGGCGGCACCTACTTCCCGATGACGGTGAAGAAGCACCTGCGCGCGCAGGAGATCGCGCTCGAGCATCGGCTGCCCTGCCTCTACCTCGTCGACTCCGGCGGCGCGTACCTGCCGCTCCAGGACGAGGTGTTCCCCGACAAGGAGCATTTCGGGCGGATCTTCTTCAACCAGGCGCAACTCTCGGCGCGCGGCATCGCGCAGATCGCGGTCGTCATGGGCAGCTGCACGGCCGGCGGCGCCTATGTGCCGGCGATGTCGGACGAGACG
>JASHSR010000326.1 GCA_030038645.1 Gammaproteobacteria bacterium | reverse complement strand
CTTTGGCGATCGCACGCGTGCCGGCGTAGCTCACTGCGCGCGCCGGCGTCCTCTCATTGCGCGTGGCGGCTCCACGGGGAAGGCATGTAGTACGGCACCGGGACGAACACCGCCTCGATGCGGTAGATCGCGCCGTTGCGGATCTTGAACAGCTCGAGCGCGCACCAGGTATGCGGGGCCTTGATCGGCGAGACGCGGCGCTCGCCGTTCGTCAGGGTATAGTCGGTGAGGACGCCGCGATGATCGATGAACATGCGCGCCATGACGAGCCCGCGCTCCTCGTCGATCACGAGGAAGCGGCGGTCGCGCACACGGTCGTCCCACCGATAGTACCCGAGCTTGAACTGCCCGCCGCAGGACAGTCTCGTGAAGGCGCTCTTCGCCTGCGGATCGCCCGCGCTCCGCCAGCCATCCTCGAGCCTCGAGCAGGTCGGATCGAACCGCGTGTGCAGCGTGCCGTCGTTGAGCTGAAGCGTGCTGAAATATCCGTTCGCAAGCGCGATCAGCCGCGCCCGGGATGATCTCGAGCTTGCCGGCTCCGTCTGAAAGAACGCGGGATCGTGCTGCAACTCGCCGAAATGGTCGGTCGGGCCGGGCCCGTTACCCTTGCGGCAGACGATCGACTCGATCTCGGTGATCTTCCCGCCGTGAACTTTCAGGCGCAGCGCGATGTAGGCCGGCTCGCCGTGCTCCTCGACGACGCCGTAATAGCCGACCTCGCCGGCGGCCGGATCCGCAAATTTGAGATCGGAGTCGTGTCGGATGCCGCTCACCGTGCCCCACAAGCCATCGCCGATCTGCAGCTGAACGTTGTTCTCGGTGAATTTGACCTTCGTCGCGAAGGGAACCCGCGAGGGATCGTGCGCGACGAGTCCGGCGAGATACTGATCGAGGATGCCGGTCAGGCAGGCCCGGTCGCAACTCGAGGCGGCCCCGGCCGTCCGCGCGGCCCCGCCGGCCGCCACTACGGCCCACATACAGGCGAATACAGCTCCCCTCCACATGGTTCGCTCTCCCGCTGAGCTGGCGCGCTCGGCTTGTCGCGGCTCGGCATGGCGCTCCAGGCCGTGCGCTCGACGCATCCACGGTCCGGTGCAGCTTCGATCCTGACATCTACTCTAACTGTGCTCCCGAATCGCGCAACCGGCAAGACGCGCTGCCGGCGATACGCGTCGCACAGCACCATCGGGCGCGCGGTACAATCGCCAGATGAAGAGGAGCGCGAATGGTGTCCGACGGCACACTCAGCTCGCACCCCATTGCTTCTTCTGATTGCGCTTCTCGGCTTTCGCGGCCCGCTTTTCCATGAGGCTCTTGACGGGTTTCTTCTTGGTTTCTTTCTTGCGCTCAATGCCTTTGCTCATGTGCACTACTCCTACGGTTTCGTTGCGGTTCCGCTGACTTCAGCACGTAGTGTAGTGCCAATTAGCCTTCCGTGGAATTCTGAAGCGATAAGTGGCTCGCCCGCTCCACGAAAACGTGACGGCTGCGGAGGGTTTCCGGTCCGGAGGGTAGCACATGAAGAATCTCAAACACGAAGCGGAACTGTTCAAAGCGGCCCTGCTCGCCGGCGTTCGCTACGCGGAAGGCCGTAAGGCCGTCGAGTTTGAGGCGACCGACTCGGCGAGTGACAAGGCGCTATACATCTATCGCTTACTCGTACACGACAAGGTCATTGCACCCATGCCGGAAGACCAAGTCAGCGAGAAGTCGATCAGGCATCGACTCGCGACCTGGTATGCGCATCAATTGCCAGACGGACATCCGCTGTTGGGATAGGCGCGGCAGCATCCGGCCGGCCGATAGAGCTCCCAAGCGTACAGGCGGCTCACTCCTCACTCATCGCAGATTATCCGCAGATCCGCCCCCTCGAGTGGGGCGGACCGGTTGGGCCCGCGCGCGCGAGTCGAGCGGCGTCGCCCTCAATACGGGAAGCGGCTGAAGAACACCTCGTCGGTCACTTCCGCAAGCGGCTGCCCGGAGCGGGCGCCTGCAGGCGCGATGTAGGGCTCTGCGGCGCCGGTCCAGTCGAGATAGGGGCGGTCCATGTAGAAGCTCACGACGGGTGCGCGCAGCGCGGCGGCGCTCGAGGGAGCAGCCTGCACTGCGGCGGCTGCCTGCGCCGGGCGCCGCTCAGCCGCCGGCAAGATGGTGGCGCGCGCCAGCGCCGGCAGTGACAGGGCCGCTCCGGCTCCAGCGGCGGCGGCTGCGCCTTCCACGAACGCCCGCCGCGACAGGAGCGCGCCCTGAGACGTGCGCGCTCGCCACCGCGACGACGCCGGGCCGCCGGTTTCCCCTCCTCGGACTTCGGGTGTCGATCTCATCGCCATGGTCCGATGTCCTCCGTCACGTGAAGAGCAGGCGGTCTCCCGCCAGCCAATTGCCGTGCACTTGCGAGCCGAGCCTGAAAGGCAGGATCACGCGTGCGACATCGCCCGCCTCGAGCTTGGTGGCGTCGGCGATGACCAGCTCCGAGCGCATCTCGGCGAGATTGCTCGCGATGCCGATGAGGTAGCCGTCGCCCTCGGGGCTGTCGGCGTGGCGCGGCACGAAGACCGGCTCGCCGAGCGAATGCGTATCGCCCGCGAA
>JASHSR010000325.1 GCA_030038645.1 Gammaproteobacteria bacterium | reverse complement strand
TCGTGCAGCAGCCGGCTGGTGTCGATGGCCGCGACGTGCAGGGGCCCCTTGCCGCCGTGATATTTGCCGGCGCCGCGCCAGCTCGTCTCCATGCGCTTGAAGTAGGGCAGCACGTCGGCGTAGCCCCATCCCTCGCAGCCCATCTGCCGCCAAGTCTCGAAGTCGAGCGAGTGCCCGCGCATGTAGAACATGCCGTTGATGGAGCCCGAGCCCCCGAGCACCTTGCCGCGCGGGAGCGGCACCCTGCGGCCATTCAATTGCGGCTCGGGCTCGCTCAGATAGCCCCACGAGAACTGCGGATTCATCATGGCGCGCAGGAAGGCGAGCGGCATCCGCAATGCGTAATGGCTGTCGTCGCCGCCGGCTTCCAGGAGCAGGACGCTGCGGTCCTTCTCCTCGCTCAGGCGGCTCGCGAGCACGCACCCGGCGGAGCCGGCCCCGATGACGATGTAATCGAAAGCCTGCGAGTGCTCGGTCATGGAAGCATTCCTCTCGAGAGGGCGTCGGCCCGGGGCCTCGGCGCCGGCGGCTCCAAAGCCGGGCCATCCACGCGGCTATCGGTGCCGCTCCATTTGCGCTGGCGGCCCATTGCTCTGGTTGCCCGCGGCGCGAGCGGAGGCGACGCTTGCCACCGCTCGGCGGACGCTGCGGCTATCGTCGCATTCCCGCAGGCGGGGACGCAACCCCGGCGCGGCGGCCGCGATAACACCGAGCGTCTGGCGTACGCCTGTCGTCAGAGGTCGCCGATGATAGGTGTCCAGCGCGCCTCGCGGCGCGCCGTCCGCTCGGACTCGCTCTCTCCCTCATACGCCATCGGCCGTGGCGCCGGGATGTCCGGCGGAATCGCCTGCAAGGCGTTGACGTTGATGATCCCGTATCGGCCTCGAGGCGTCGTGATCGCCGCGGCGACATAGACCCCGCATTCCGCGCAGAGCAGGAAATCGGTCACGCGCAGCCCGAAGCGGTAACGGACGAGCCGCCTTCGGTCGTGGATCTGAAAGGCGAGCGATCCGGCGGGGTCCGACGTCGTCAAAGCTTGATGAGCTCGGCAAAACGCGCACTGGCACGCGCGAACGGCCCAGTTTCGAGGAGCCACGGCCGTCTCGTAAGCGTAGGAGAGGGCGCCGCAGTGGCACCGCCCAGAATAAACCATGGTCACTCGCCTCCCGCGCACCGTTCTGCAATCCGATGGCCGTGCCGAAGCACGTAACGCTTACGATCGATGGCGTTGCTGTGAATTTGCGGAAGACTCCGTGTTGGCGCAACCTCTGGGAAACGATCGGGACTCCGCACGATACAAGAACAGGGGGACAGCCCATGCGCAAGGTGTTCGACGCGGTCATGAGAGTCGTGAGCAGCTTGATCGGACTACTCATGATCGCCGTGGGAATCGTATGGATCCTTCAAGGACTCAACCTGGCCTTTCGTGTCGGGTTCATGGTCGGCGAGAAGCGATGGGTCTTCTTCGGCGGGATCCTTGCGTTGGTGGGCCTCGCACAGGTGATCTGGAGTAACACGCGGCAATCGGCGCGAGATCGGCCTGACGCAGCCCGTGCTGGCGCATGAGAAAGCGCAGCGCGCCAGCAGGCTTCGCATCGGGAATATCGACGCGGCGCTCTTCGTAGTCGCGCACGAAGAACGTCACCACATCGAGCAGCCCCATCAAGGGGTGCTTCTCGTCATCACCGATCTTATCGATCAAGCGATTCATGAACACGACCATCGCGCGATAGTGGCGCTCGTTCTCCACGGCTCGGAGCCTCACGGGCGAGCGCATCTCGAGCTCCCGCCATGCCGGCGCAAGCTCTTCGAAATCGGATTTGGCACTTTCCGTCATTTCTTAACCTTCCGTTTCCCGTATTTAGCCGCCGAGCTTGCAGTTGACCCTACGTCATACCCTAGAGTAAGGGCCGAGACGGCATGTGAGATCGACGCACATGGGCCAGCCCGACCCTTCACCGCTTCTCAGCGCGGCGGAATGTGCCGCGCGCACCGGACTGAGCACCCGCGCGCTGCGTCTCTATGAAGAACAAGGGCTTATCGCTCCGCGGCGAAGCCGCGGCGGCTGGCGCCAGTACGGTGCCGAGGAGCTCGTTCGGCTCAATAGCATCACGCTCCTCAAGACTGCCGGCCTGACGCTCGCTCAGATCGCAAAGCTATTGGACCCCGGCGACCGGCAGCCCACGCTTGCGCAGCTGCTCGCGATTCAGCTCGATAACTGGCGAAGTCGCCGAGCCGACGCCGAGCGCGGGCAGCGCATCGTCGAGGCCGCCCTCGAGCGTCTACGTACCGACAAATCTCTCACGATCGATGATCTTTGCAACCTCATTCGGAGCCTCGAAATGACGCAATCCACTGATCCCACGGCACATCGAACCGGAGAAAACGATCCCACCCTCGATGAAGCCCTGCTCGACCAATATGCCGGGGACTATCAGGTCGGCGAGTGGAGCGTGATCACCGTGCGTCGGGAAGGCTCTCGCTTGCTGATCGAGCTCCCGACCCGTCCCGGGATGGAGCTTCGACCGACGAGTGAGTGTGACTTCGAGATCGTCGGCCCCGAGCTTGCCGTCACGTTCGACCGCAGCTCCGATGGCGTGGTTTCCTCGCTGCGCCTGCGAATGAAGGGCGGCGACATGGCCGCCCAGCGCATCGATGCGGCGACTGCGGAGCAGGTGAGATCGCGGCTCGCTGCGCGAATCAAGGAGGCGAAGCGTGTTCCCGGGAGCGAAGCTGCAGTGCACCGCTTGGTGGAGAGCCTCTTGAGCGGTCAGCCCAATTATGAGGAGATGCACCCCGCACTCGCGTATGCGACGCGTTGGCAGCTACCGTCCCTGCGTGCTCTCGCGACGCATCTCGGTGCGATCGAGTCGATCTCATATCAGGGAGTGGGTAGCGCGGGCTGGGATGTCTATGACATCCAACATGAGCACGGCAGGTCCCGTTGCCGCATCATGCTGCATTCCGACGGCCTCATCACCGGCGCCCTGCTCCAAGTGACCGATGGCCCGATTTCGATGGGCCCCTGAACGATGTCAGGGCATCAAGGCTCCGCCCGGCCGCTCCGCCGCCGTCCAGCATGAACGATTCGAGTACCGCTCCAGCTGAGACCCAGAACATCTGGTTCGTATCTCCAAAGCAAACCACTACGTGTTCAAATCACACGAGTCGGATGTGCTGCGCGAAATCGAAGCCTTCCTGAACACGCTTCCGTGATCCACACCCGGCGGTGCATCGGTCCCGCGCAACATCGTTGCTCAGCCACGTAACCGAAGCCCGCCGATGTTCCGCGGGGTATCATGCGCGGCAATAGGGGGGATAACAAATGCCACGTCGTTGCTGGGTCTCTGTAATCGCCGCATTCCTGCTGGTGACCTCCGCGTCGGCCGCCCCGGTCGGCAGCGGCGTCGCTCCGCCGTGCGGCCGTGCCTGCATGATCGACATCGTGAATCGCTATCTGGCCGCGTTGGTTCGCCACGATCCGGCGGGATTACCGCTGAACCGCGACGTGAAGTTCACTGAGAACACGGCGCGACTCAAGGTCGGCACCGAAGGGCTGTGGGTGGGCGCGTCGGAGCTGCCGACCGGATTTCGCATATACGCCGTCGACGTGGGCGCGGGCCAAGCCGGCTTCTACGGCGTAATGAAGGAGCATGGCCGGCCGCTGATCATCGCCCTGCGGTTGAAGGTGGTCAACGGCCAGATCACCGAGATAGAGCATGTGCTGGCGCGCAGGCTCGGCGCGAGGGCGGTGAAGAGTCTGGCGACCGCTCGCCCCGAGTTCGTCACCGCAGTGCCTCCCGCCGACCGTTTGCCGCGTCAACAGATGATCGATATTGCCGACAGCTATTTCGAGGCGATCGAGCATGCTGACGGAAAACTCGCTCCCTTCGCCGAGGATTGTGTGCGTCGTGAGAACGGCCTGCAGACCACACACAACGCGACGCCGGTGCCGTGGCCCGTTTCTCTCGGCTCCAAGCAGGCCGATGACGCGATGGCCTACATCGGCACGCTGAGCTGCAGCGATCAGCTCGACACACATGTGATGGACTTCATCACCAGACTCTGGCCGCGCCGCTACGAGATCGTCGATGAGGAGCTCGGCTTGGTCTTTTCATTCCCGATGTTCCACCACCGCGGAGGATCGGGCACGATCAAGATATACAACGTGCCCGGGGTAGACAGCCTGCCGCTCGGTGGGTCCACGTCCAACCTCCAGGCGGCAGAGATCTTCAAGATCGTTCACGGCCGCATTGTCGGGATCGAAGCAATGGG
>JASHSR010000324.1 GCA_030038645.1 Gammaproteobacteria bacterium | reverse complement strand
CGCGGCCGCGCGCAAGCGCGCATCACGCTGCGCCGGCTGGCGCAGCGGCTGGGATCGCGTGCGGTGGCGGACTGGCGCAAACTCTACGACCACGCGCACGCGGAGGACGACGATTCGGCGGCCCAGCACGTCGCCGAGCCCACTGAGAGGCTTCAATGAGCGCAATCGAGCCAGTCGTGCCCGCCGAGCCGGGCGCGCTTGCCAAGCGAGCCGTGCCTGCAGAGCCGGTCGCGCCAGCGGAGCGGACCGTGTCTGCCGGGCCGGCCGCAGCGGCCCGCGAGCCGGTCATCCGTAAGCTCGAGGGAGGTCAGCGCGCCCTGCAGATCTGGCCGCTTCCGACCGAGGAGGTCTTCCTCGAGGAGTTCCTCACCTACATCTTCAGGCACTACTGGGATCAGATCGTATTCGGTCCGCTCATCGAGGGAGCCGCCTACGAGCTGACCTGTCCCTGCGAGCCGAAGACCATCCGCCTGTTCGACGGCTACCTGACGGTGAATTTCGGCGGCCCGCACTTCCACCTTTGCATCGGCGAGAACAAGGGACCGCCGAAGGACCGCACGCCCGATGACTTGAGGAGGCGCCGCAAGCCCTCGAAGGCGCAGATCTTCCGCCGCCTGGACAAGGACGGCGCGCCGCTCTCGTGGGGCTTCGAGATGGAGAACGGCGCCGGCGAGCCCATGATCTCGATCTTCTTTGCGAGTCCCTTCCTCTCCGCGGGCGACCGCATCAACCCCGAGCCGATGTGGGAGCGGCTCGCAATGTGGCGCGACATCGCGCAACGCTATCTGGGCCGGCCGCCGGAGGCTTTCGACGAGACCGGCAGGGGTTACCGCGGCGGCCACGGCTAGCGATAATCGACGTAGCGGGCCTCGCCGTCGCCCGTGACGCAGGCGTCGACACCGAAAGTCTCCTTGACGAGCGCGGCCGTCAGCGTCGTCGCGGTGGGACCGTCGCCCATCGCCCGACCCGACGCCATCGCGAGAATGCGCGAGGCGTAGCGCGCCGCGAGCGTCAGATCGTGTATCGAGGCGACGACGAGCTTCCCGCTCAGCGCGTACGCCGCGAGCCGGCGCATGGCATCGAGCGCATGGCGCGGATCGAGACCCGCCACCGGCTCATCGACGATGAGGATCTCCGGCTGCCCGACCAGCGCGCGCGCGAGCATCGCGCGCTCGAGCTCGCCGCCCGACAGCGTCGTCACCGCCTGCAATCGCCGGTCGAAGAGATCGCAGAGCCGCAGCGCCTCGTCGATCCGCCACACGTGTGCCGCAGGCAGCTTTCCGATCGCGGGCAGGATCGGCGTGAGCCCGAGCGCCACCAGCCGCTCGACGGAGATCGGCCATTCGCAACGCGGATTCTGCGGCAGGTACGCGCGTCTCGAGGCGAGCGTCTTCGACGGGATCCGGTACACGTCTCTGCCGTCGAGCTCAACGCGCCCCTCGCTCGGCCGGAGCAGGCCCGCGACGGCCGCGAGCAGCGTGGATTTGCCCGCGCCGTTCGGACCGATCACGGCGACGAACTCGCCGGCGTTGGCCGCGAGCGACACCCGATCGAGGATCGCGCGCGCGCCGCGCCGGACAGTGACGTCCCGGGCCGTGAGCGTCGTCACGGCGCGGCCTTGCGCATTCGCACGACGAGCCAGAAAAAGAAGGGCGTGCCGATCAGGCTCGTGAACACGCCGAGCTTCAATTCCGGCCCGAAGCGGATGAGCCGAGTCGCGATATCGGCGCAGAGCAGAAGCAGCGCCCCCGCGAGCGCCGCCGGCAGCAGCACTCGGCTCGGCTGATGCCCGACGAGCGGGCGCATCAGATGAGGCGCCACGAGGCCGACGAACCCGATGGCGCCCGCGACGGCCGTGGAGGCGCCGACTGCGAGCGCCGTGCCGAACACCGTGAGCACGTACAGGCGCTGTAGATTGATGCCGAGGCTGCGGGCCTGGGCCTCACCCAGGGTCAGAGCATCGAGCGAGCGCCCCGTGACCGCCAGCATGGCCCCTCCGACGAGCACGAATGGCAGGATCAGGTTCACCTGGATCCAGCTGCGATCGGCGAGCGAGCCCATGAGCCAGGTCATGATCTCGTCGGCGGCATAGGGGTTCGGAGCGAGATTCAGCGCCAAGGCGATGCCGGCCGCGGCGAGACCGGAGACCGCCGCGCCCGCGAGGATGAGCGTGATCGTGCCCCCTCCCCAGCCCAGCGCGAATGTGAGCAGGCTCGCCGCGAGCGCGCCGCACAGGCCGGCGAGAGGCGCGGCGGCCGCGAATTGATCGGCGAGGCCGAAGTAGATGGTGATGACCGCCCCGAGCGCCGCCCCGGCGGAGACGCCGAGCAGGGCGGGCTCCGCGAGAGGATTGCGCGTCACGCCTTGCAGGACGCCGCCGGAGAGCCCGAGCACCGCGCCGATGAGCAGAGCGAGCACCGCGCGGGGCAGCCGCAGTTGAGTCACGATCAGGGTGGAGAGATGCGGGCCGGGCGACCAGAGCCCGTGCCACACCAGGGCGGGCGGCAGCCATACTCGGCCCGCGAGCAGCGAAGCGAGCGTGATCAGTATGATGAGCAGCAGGAGCAGCCCGCTCACGACTGCGCCCCGAGTCATGGCGCGACGCCGAGCCTCGAGGCGCGTCCTTCCCTCTCGAGGACCGCGAGCAGCTGCCGCTGCAGCGCGAGCGCGGCATCCGCAGACTGCGGCAAGCCACACTCGATGTATAGATCCGGATAGGTGATGCGGCGGTCGCCGTAGAGCCGCAGCAGCAGCGGGTGATCCGCCGTGTCGGTTTTCAGGGCCGGCGCGGGCTCATCGGCCGCATAGGCCAGAACGTCCGGCTGCGCCATGAGGAGCTGCTCGATGTCGAAAGAGCTGGAGCGGTCCCCGGGCGGAGCGGCGATATTGACGCCCCCCGCGGCATCGAGCAGCGCGTTGAACAATGTGTCTCGGCCGGGCACATACCCATCGCCGCTCCAGGCGGCCACCCTGATGCGGCGCGCGGGCCGGGAGCGAGCCAGATCCGCGAGCGTCGCGTCCATATGCGCAAGCAAGGCGTCGGCGCGAGCCTCGGCGCCCAGGGCCCGCGCCATCCGGCGCGTCTGGCTGCGGATCTCGGCGAAGTTGCTCGCCGGCGCAAACACGAGCATCGGCGCACCGAGCTCCCGGAGCAACTCGCGGGCGGCCGGAGTCGAGTAGGTTCCGGCGAGCACCAGATCCGGCCTCTGTGCCAGCACCTCCTCCACATTGCCGTAATTGATGCCGACCCGCGCCGCCTCGGCGGCGAGGACGGGATCGCTCGAGCGATGCGCGAGATACGTGACGGAGACGATGCGCTGCGGCGGCAGCAGCTCGAGCACCAGGGCATCCGTGCACTGGCTGAGAGACATCACGCGCTGCGGGACTCGCGGGCCATGCTCGAGCGGTGTTTGCGAACGGGCAACGCATTGCACGTAGAGGAGCACGGTGAGCCACGCCAAGGCGCGCATCGGTCTGCCATTCAAGTCGTCGCTCTCCGCAGTACGGGCACGAGAAGCACGGAGCCTGCAAGGATACTACGCTCCGGCGCGCCTCGAGGCCGCGACGCGCATCGCCTGAGTCTTTTTGGCGCCGAGGCACGAGGGAGCGGCCGCAAGCGCGCGTATCGTTATGAATGACGCCCCGGGGAGGAGCGTGCGGGCGGGCAGCGCGAGTCCGAGTCGATCGGACTCGAGCCTCCAGACGGCGGCGCGCCCGACGCTATCAAAGGCCACGACACGATGAAGGCGACGAAGACATCACCCTCGCGATCCGCAGTCTCGCTGCTTGCCGTCTCGGCTCTCCTCATCTGCGGTCTGCTGCCTTGGACCGCCGAGGCCCAGGAGCCGTCCGCGGGCGACGAGACCCAGACCGCCCCGGCGCTCGAGGAAGTGACGGTCACGGCCTCGAAGATGGATTTGGCCCTCGGGCAGATGACGCAGGCCGTGACGGTCATCACCCAGACGGAGATGCTCGGCCAGGCGCAGACCTCCGTGACCGATGTGCTGCGAGCGCAGCCCGGCATCCAGTTCCAGGTCGGGGGCGCACCAGGTCAGTTCATCTACCCGCGCCTGCGGGGCTTCACGGACAGCACCCTCTACGTCTTCGACGGCATCACCTGGAACGGAGGCGGCTCGGGCAGCATCAATTATCTGCTCGGGCAGTTGGATCCGACCATGGTGCAGAGCATTCAGGTTCTGCGTGGCCCACATGCGACGACTTATGGCGCCGACACCACCTCGGGGGTGATCGACTTCACCACGTTGGCCGCGACCGGCACCGGAGCCGACATCTCCGCGGAAGGCGGATCGCTCGACTGGCGCAAGGTTCGCGCCGGCGTGCAAGACCTGGAATCGATCGGTGACGGAACCTGGGGCGGGACGCTCAACGCCTCGTACGTGGACAGCGGCGGCGAGTGGCAGTACGAATATACGAAGAACGAGACACTGGTCGGGCGCACGTCCTTCAGGGACAGCAACTTCGAAGTCGGCTTGAGCTTCTACCTCACCGACAACAAATTCCAGTCCGCCGCTCTCGACCAGTACTATCCGGGATATTCGGATGGGGACTTCTCGGTGCAGATCCCCGACCCGAGCAATTACGACGAGACCAAAGCCGGCATCGGCGCCCTCTGGCTCGAGCAGCAGCTCACCGCAAACCTCTCACAGAAGCTGACGGTCGGCTACGCCGGACAGGACTTCAGCGTCACCGACGGCGCGCTGGCCTCCAATGGCGGATTGCTCGGCACGTATGCCGCACCCTACAACGGCTTTACGGATCCGGATTCGGGCGAAACGTATAACGCCGGGCAGGAGGTGCCCGTGTATCAGTTCCCCTTCACGGAGAAGACGATCGAGGACAACCAAGAGGCCGATTACAATCTGCTATACCGAGCCGATTCCGTCTCCGCCCTGCTGGGCGCGACCTACCTTCACCAGGGCTTCGATTCGGAATCGAGCTACAGCACGTCCGAACATCAGGGCGAGGCCATCCGCTCGGTCTATGCCGACACCTCGATTGGATGGCTGAGTAATCAACTGCACACGGAGCTCGGCGCACGTCTCGACAGCTACACCGAGTGGAGGGACAAGGCGACCTACAGCCTCGGAGCGACCTACGACATCGTGAAGGAGGTGACGGTGTACGCGAACTACGGCACCAGCTTCACGCAGCCGACGCTCGATGAGCTTTACGACCCGATCTACGGCAACAAGCAGCTCACGCCGGAGAACGCCGATACGATCGAAGCGGGTGTGCGGGCTCGACAATTGGATGGTCAGCTGACTGAAAGCGTCACGTTCTGGCATTCCTACGTCGACAACGTCATCAACATCAACTACGACATTTACAATCCGCTGATCCCGAGCGCGTTCGGGCCGCCCTATGGCGAGTACGCCAACTTCGAGGCGGAGCGCTCACAGGGCGTGGAGTTCGAGGCGGCGTACAAGATCACGCCTGAGCTGACCTTGAACACCAACTACACACGCACGGACGCCTATGAAATGAACGCCGCCGGACAATGGGGCTTCATGATCGAGAACGCCCGCAACATGGGCAATCTGGGACTGACCTGGGCGCAGTCGCAGTTCGACGTCGGCACGAACCTCTTCGTGACCGATCATCGGCTGGATTATTCCAGCGAATTCTGGGCGCCGGGCTATGCTCGCCTGGATTTCTTCGGCCGTTACCATTTGACGGGACACTTCGATCTGTACGCTCGGGTGCAGAACGCGCTCGACCACCACATCGTCGAAGTCATTGGATATAAGAACCCCGGCGTCTACTTTGTCGCCGGCGTGAGATACCAGCTCTGAATCGCCGACGCCGCCGCGCGGCTACCGTACCGTTCTGTTGAGGGATGGCCGCGCGGAGCACGTATTGTCTTGAAGTGGCGTTGCATCTTGCGCGAGCACGCCTGCGAACAGGGGGCAGAATGAGAATGGCGGTCGCTGTTGTGCTCGCATGCGGGCTGGTCACGGCATTCGCGGCACCCGCCGGTGCGCAGACCTCATCGCAGGCGGCGCCTCCCGCCGCATCGCCCCCGGCGTCGGCGCCGCAGCTCGAGGAGGTCCTGGTGACCGGCCAGAGCCTCGAGGACGACCTCCCGCAGCAGCTGTCTCAGTACGGAACTCGCGTAACGACGGTCACATCGGGGCAGATCGAGAGCGGCGGGTACATCGATGTGGCGAGCGCGCTCGAGAGCCTGACGCCCGGCCTGTACATCACCTCGGGCAACGGACCGTTCGATTACGTGCAAGTGTCTCTGCAGGGCTCGAGGACCGAGGACGTGCTGTGGCTCGTGGACGGAGTCCGGATCAACAATCGGCTGTACGCCGGGACCACCCCGCTCGATACCATACCGGCCAGCATGATCGACCACATCGAGGTGCTCGATGGGGGCCAGGCGCTGTTCTACGGCACGCAGGCCATGGCGGGAGCCGTCAACATCGTCACCCGGCCGTTCACCGACCATCCGCAGGGCGCCTGGAGCGTGGGGCTCGACAGCAACGACGGCAAGCACATGGATGGCTATTTCAGCGACGGCCTCGATCAAAACGACTTCGTGCTCTACGCGACGCACGATGAGTCTCCGGGCATCCAGCCCTTTCCCACGGCGGACTTTCAGCCGAGCGGCACCGAGCGGCACCGGCCCTACGACGTGACCACGCTTGGGCTCAAGTACGGCTACAATTTCGCCGACGATCTCGCCCTGAGCGCCCTCGTTCAGCACACGAACGCCACGGTCGGCTTCGCGGAGCCGATGCTGACCGCCCTCGCCTACAACCAGCGCGACGAGACACTCGCGAGCAGCCGGCTCGACTATGACCCGAGCGATGCCTTCAAGCTCTACGTCAAGGACTACTATCACTGGTGGTACTCGTATTACACCGAGTACGACAACGGCAGTACCCCGTACGTGTATACCCCGGGAGCTCCGGGCGAGATCACCGTCGTCAACAGTGACGACTTCTGGGGATTCAAGGACTACGGAGTGAATCTCCTCACCCAGTTCGATCTGAATCGCGGCTTCGAGTACCTCGCCGGCTACGACTTCCAGGGCTACACCGGCCGCGACGCGGTGCTCGTGATCCAGCAGGAGACCGAGCACGTCAACGCCTTCTTCGGCCAGATCCGCACGACGCCCGATCTGATTCCGGATGCGCATCTTGCTGCGGGATTGCGCTACAACGTTCCGAGCTTCGGACAGTCGGCGCTCGTGTGGAACGGCAGCGGACAGTACGACATCTCGAAGTCGCTCTACGTGCGGACGACCTTCGGAACGACCTTCCGGCTGCCGACGGACGAGGAGCTCTTCGCCAACGACCCGGACGATGAGCGGGGCGACCCCGATCTCAAGCCCGAGACCAGCACCAGTGCGAATCTCGCGGTCGGCGGGAGCCTCATCCCCAGCGACGACTCCTCGCTC
Organism: Gammaproteobacteria bacterium; assembly: GCA_030038645.1. Taxonomy (GTDB): domain Bacteria; phylum Pseudomonadota; class Gammaproteobacteria; order Steroidobacterales; family Steroidobacteraceae; genus JASHUC01. The sequence continues at coordinate 18,013 of JASHSR010000324.1, read as the reverse complement.
AAATGGGAGGTTACCGGCTTCTACCGGCGGATCAGGAATCTCATCGAGTGCGGGGGCTTCGACGCCGCGACCGACCAGTGCCTGTTCGAGAACGTGCCCGGCGACGTGCGGGTGATGGGGGAGGAATTGACGCTCGAGGCGTCCATCAGCGCGGCGCTCTCCGCAACGCTCGATGCCACGAACAACCACAGCCGCGAGAGCGGCTCGAACCTGCAATTCGACCAAGTGCCCGCGAATCAGGTGAAGGCGGGGCTCGACTACCATCCCGCCGGCGCATGGTACGGCGCGGGCTTCACCCTCGTCCGCGTAGGCAACCTCGACGATGAGCCCTTCGGTCCGGGCGCCGGCCGCTTCGGGTACGGCAATTACACGAACGTGGATCTCAACGGCCACATCTTTCTCGACCAGCGGCACCACCAGCGCATCGATATCCACGTGGACAACGTGTTCAATCACGTCTATTACACGGCGCTCGGAACCGGGGTCAACGACACGACCGGCGCGGATTACGTCGTGCACGACCTCGCCATGCCGCGGACGTTCCAGGTGAACTACACGTACCACTTCCAGTAGCGCGGCCCCCCGGGGCTGCGGCGGCCGGCGCGCGCGGCGCGCCTCGAGCCCTTGCGGCGGCCCCGGCTTGCGGCGCTGAATCACGTCATGCGCCTGCTTCTGCTCGCTCATCGCTATCTCGGCGTCGCCCTCGGCGTGCTGATGCTGATGTGGTGCCTGTCGGGCGTCGTGATGATGTACGTCACCTACCCGAGCCTCTCGCAGGGCTCGCGGCTCGAGGCCCTGCAGTCCATCGATTGGAGCCGCTGCTGCACTCTCGGCGACGGCGCGCTCGGCGATGCGCAGCGGGTGGCCCACTTCGAGGTCGAGATGCTTGCCGGCATTCCGGTGCTGCGCCTGCGATTTCCCTCCGGCCGGTCGCGGCTCGTCGATCTTTCGAGCGGGAGGGTGATCCGGAGCGTCTCCGCCGCGCAGGCCGAGCGCGTCGCGGCCGACTACGGCCGGGCGCGCGGATATTGGGATCCTCCCCAGTCCGAAGGCGCGATCGATTACGACGAATGGACGGTCTCGGGCGAGTTCGACTCAGACCGGCCGCTGTATCGCTTCCGGATCGACAACGCCGCGCAGACGGAGCTCTACGTCTCGAGCACCACCGGGAAGGCCGTGCAGGTCACGACGGCGCGGCAGCGACTCTGGAATTGGCTGGGGGCCGTGCCGCACTGGCTGTACTTCGCGGAGCTGCGTCGCGACGTCTCGCTCTGGAGCCGGATCGTCATCTACGCCTCGCTCGCCGGATCCGTGCTCGCCGCGCTCGGACTGTATATTGGCGTGCGCGAGCTCCTTCAAAGGCCTCCGGGTCGCTGGTCGGCGCACCGGGGCATCCTGCTCTGGCATCACGTACCGGGCCTGCTCTTCGGCTTCTTTGCGCTCACCTGGGTCGCGAGCGGCCTGCTCTCGATGAATCCCTGGGGGGTGCTCGAGACCTCGAGCGCCCACGCCGAGCGGGGCCTGCTCACCGGCGCCCTGCCCTCCGGGCGGCAGGTGAAGGAGTCGCTGCGGGCGCTCGCCGCCGTCATGCCGAGCGCCGGCATCGTCTCCGTCCATTCCGCCCCGTTGCTCGGGCAACTCTTCCTGATCGCGACCGATGATCGCAGCGCCGAGTGGCGGCTCGACGCGCGCGCGCTCGCCGCGCCACTCAGCGCGTCGGAGATCGCATCGGAGGCTCAGGCGCTCTCCCGCGGCAGCGCGTTCGCAGGCCCCCAGCTGCTGACCCGCGGGGACACCTACTACTTCGGCCATCACGGCGACACCGTGCCGCTGCCGGTCTACCGGGTCGTGCTCCGGGGCGGGCAGAGGACTCGCTACTACCTCGAGCCGCTCTCCGGCGAGCTGGTCTCGAAGATCGACCGCAACGGCCGAGAATACCGCTGGCTGCACGATGCGCTGCACCGGATGGACTTCGCGTCGGCCGTGAGAGCGCGGCCGCTCTGGGACGTGCTCACGCTGGCGCTGATGTCCGGCGTGACCCTGCTCTGTGCGACGGGCGCCTTCATCGGACTGCGCCGGCTCGCCCGAGACGTGCGGGGAGTCCGCAGCTGAGCCGTGAGAGCTCCGCCTACCGGCCGAGGAGACGCACTTCGCGCTGTGGCAAGGGCATGACGATGCCGCGGCTCCGGAACGACTCCACGACGTCCCGGTTGATCTCGCCCGAGGCCGCCACGTAGTCCTGCACGCGCACCCAGGGCCGCACGGCGATCCGGACCGCCCAGTCGCCGAGCAGGACCGTTTGGACGACGGGCGGGGGATCCTTGAGCACGCGCGGATTGGCTTGCAAGATCTCCGCGATCAGAGTCAGCGCTCCGCCGAGATCCGTGTCGTAGGCGACGCCGACCGAGAGGTCGAGCTGGCGGACGATACCGAAGTTGTGGAGGATCTCGCCGACGATCTTGCGGTTGGGAATCACCACGCGCGAGCGGTCGACGTGGGTGAGCGTCGTGCTGAACAGCGTGATGCGATCCACCTGCCCTTCCTCGCTGACGATCGAGATGTACTCCCCGACCCGGAACGGCTTCGAGAAGAGGATGGAGAGCCCGGCCACGAGGTTGCTGAGCACGCCCTGCGTCGCGAGGGCGAGGCCGGCGCCCACGACGCTCAGGCCGGCGATGAGCGGCAGCAGCTCCACGCCGAGATTCTCCAGCGCGAGGACCGCGAACAGGGCGAACGTGAGCACCGCGGTCGTGCGCGCGAGCAGCTCGCGCACCGGCGGCTCGAGCTCCATCCGGCCCAGGCGGCGCGCGAGCCAGGCGCCCACCCAGCGGCTCACGAAGAAGCCCGCCACCAGGATCACGAGTGCCACGAAGAGCTTCGGTCCGAACTCGATCGCGAGATCGAGAGCCCTGCTCTTGAGCTGACCGATCGACGCAAGCTGTGCGTTCATTGGAGCCGCCCCCTGCCGACTGCGCGCATTCTAGCCGCAGCTCGGCGGCGCGCATCTCGGGTTGTCGGCTCCCCCATGGCGAGCGGCTCGCGCGGGCACGGCCGTTGCTCCCCCTCGGAGCCAGGACGGCACGCGGCTGAGGAGCACGGATCATGACCTCCAAGATACAAGGCGAGGGCGACTACGAGTCGGCGCGGCGCTACGACGAGAAGACGCGCAAGTTCGTCGAGAAGAAGCAGGCCGCGGGCGAGGAGCTGCAGGGCTCCGCGAAAGAGGCCACGGCAGAGCTGACGGACGCCGAGAAGGAAGCGTTGCGGCACGCCAAGCGAGGCGACCAGGATCGCCGCGACGCCGAGGCGCTTCGCAAGATGGAGTCGGACCGCAAGTAGCCGATTCCGTGGGGCCCGGCGGGCGTGCGCCCGCTCCGGCGCGGCGGCCCCGGCGCCGCATCGCCCGTGCAACTGTGACGAACTGTGCAACTCGCACGCCGTGCGGCGAGCCGTCCCCGCGCGCTCATGCGAAGCGGCCCGCCCCATGCTAGAGTGATCCGCAGGCTTTCCAACCCCTCACTCCCATTCGCCCACCCCCGCATGAGTGTTGATCAAGCGCCCGCGGCGCCCGCGCGCCGGGACGAGCTCGATGTCTTGCGCGGCTCGCTTCTGGTCCTCATGGCCCTGACGCATCTGCCGACGCGACTCAACGTCTACAGCAATCAGCCGTTCGGATTCGTCTCCGCGGCCGAAGGCTTCGTCTTTCTATCGGCGTTCCTCGTCGGCTCGACGTACTCGCGGAAGCTCATCGAGCGCGGCACGGACTACGTCCGCGAGAAGCTGTGGAAGCGCGCAGGCAAGCTTTACCTCGCTCACATCGGCCTGCTGCTGTTTCTCCTCACCATCGTCGCGGGGATCGCCGTGATCTCGGGCCGGCCGGCGCTGCGCAATCACTTGTCGGTTTACTTCGCCTCGCCGGTCTGGGCGAGCGTCGCCGGCCCGCTGCTGCTCTATCAGCCGCCGCTGCTCGACATACTGCCCATGTACATCGTCTTCCTCGGGCTGACGCCGCTGCTGCTGCCGCTTGCGGCGAAACGGGGATGGTGGCCGATTCTCTCCGTCTCCGGGCTGCTGTGGCTCTTCGCTCAGCTCGACGGCCGGCGCCTGCTCTACGACAAGGTGTCCGCCGCGGTCGGCCTGCCGCTGCCGCTCGAGGCCTTCGGCGCGTTCGACTGGTTCGGCTGGCAGCTCGTTTGGATCGCGGGGCTGTGGCTCGGCTCGCGCCACGTGCGCCGCGCGTCTGTGCCGCGGGCCGGCATTCGCTCCCGGCTGCCGGCTCTCATCGCCGCGGCGACCGCGGCGGCGGGATTCCTCTTCTGGCGCTATCACGGCGGCTTCGGGCTCGACCCCGCGTCCGCCTTGGTCGACAAGTGGCACGTCGGCGCGCTTCGAATCCTGAACTTCGCGGCGCTCGCTTACGTGGTGAACCATGCGGTGCTGCCGTATGTCGCCATGCTGCGTCTGAGAGTCCTCTCGATGCTCGGCCGAGCCTCGCTCGCGGTGTTCACGACGCACGTGCCGTTCTGCGTGTTGAGCCGCGGCCTCCTCGTCAACGACACGACGCCGCTCACGACGGGACAGGAGGTGCTCGTGCTCGTCCTGACGTTCGGCGCGATGCTGTTCGTCGCCTGGAGGGCGGGCCTGCGCTTCGCGCCGGCCGGCGCGGGCCGGCGCCTCGGGCGCGCCGCCGCCTAGAGCATGCCGTTTGAGTTCGACGCGTGCGCCGGAATCTCCTGCGCCGCGTCCCAATGCTCGGCGACCTTGCCGTTCTCGATGCGAAAGATGTCGATGACGGCGTTCCCGCGCTCGCCCGGATGGATGATGACGTGCACGTGCGCGATCACGTAATCGCCATCGACGAAGACTCGCTTGACGCGGTGCTCGGCGTGCGGGGAATGCTCGCGCGCCCATTCGAGGAACGCCTTGAGGCCGGCCGCGCCCGAGGCCGCCATCGGGTTGTGCTGGATGTAATCCGGCGCGAAGAACTCCTCGACGCGCGAGGCGTCGAGGGGCTGAAGCACATGCTCGTAGACGTCGAGCACTAGGCGGCGATTGGCCTCTTCCCTCGGTGTGTAGGGCACGGAGCGGGCGCTCTGCGGCCGCGCTGCAAGGTCCGGGATGCGCGAGCGCGACGCGTCAGGTCCAGCTGTCGCCACCGCCGGTCCCGAAGTCATCACCGCCGCCGAGACCGCCGCCAGCCCCGAGGTCGCCGCCGCCGTCTCCCCAGGAGCCGCCGTCGGAGACTCCGAAATCGGTGCCACCCATGTCGCCGTTGACGTAAGGAGGCTCCGCGATCTGCCCGGCATTCGCGGCCGGGATGATGCCGCCTTGCGGACCGGAGATCACGCGGTTGACGAGCGCCTCTCCCGCCGCGAGACCCGCGCCGACCGCGAGGCCCGTCCCGATGCTGCCCATGATCCCCGAGCCCGGGCCTGCGCCATAGCCATAAGGATAAGGAGGAACGACTCCATCGCCCATGCCCATCGGACCGACGCCGGTCGGAGGCAAGCCCGGCTGTCCGGGATACTGCGGCGGATAAACGGCCGGCTGGCTGCGGCGCCGAGCGAGCGCGACGACGATCACGACGCCCGCGATGAGGACCAGGATCAGACTCCAGAAGCGCGATGAGCGGGGACGCGCCGCGGAGGATCCGTAGGGCGAATACGGCACGCGCTGCACCCTCGGCACGAACCGGCCCTGCGCGAGCTCCGCCTCGAGCGCTCGCACCGATTGCGGCCGCGCGAAGGACAGTCCCGGCTCGAGCGTCTCGGCCGCGGCGAGCTCGCGCCGAGCCGTCGAGTAATCGCCGGCTCGCGCATACACCTCGGCCGCCACGTAGTGAGCCTCGCCGCTTCTCGGGTGGTCTTGCAGAACCTCACCCACCATCTGCTCCGCTTGCGCGAGCTGGCCCGTTTGAGCGGCCTGATAGATTTGGTCGACCGTCGGATCGGATCCGGCCGCCAGCGCGGCGCCGCTGCCGAGAACCGCCACGAGCGCCCAGGAGAGGCTGAATTTTCGCAGCATGGCCATCTCTATTCGCCTTGCGGGAAGCCCCGCGCTATATGCGGCCGGCGATGTCCTGCGTCAAGAGCTCGATGCTTGGGGCAGCAAGCAGGACGCCCGAGTTCCGCCCGATGCTGGACTCGAGAGAGAATCATGAAATAAGTATTTAATTATTAATATTTTACAGTGTAAATAGCAGGTGATTTCTTCCCCCGCTGGACCTTTGCCGCGGCCGCGCGTCCCGGACTTGTCGTGCGCTAGATTTTACAATAATCTTTGGTCGGGCTCGGATCAGGGGCATCACCGCAGCCTGCGGACTCCCCTCGGCAGAACTCCCCAATACCAACGAAGGAGAACGCGAGAGCATGGCTACGGAGGCATTGCCGCGCGTTCCGCGCATCCCCGTGTCTCTGCCCAAAGCGCGCACCGGCATCGTCGGGCTCGACGAGATCACCGAAGGGGGCTTGCCGCGCGGACGGCCGACGCTCGTGTGCGGCACAGCGGGCTGTGGCAAGACGCTGCTCGCGATGGAGTTCCTGGTTCGCGGCGCCACGCAATTCGGGGAAGCCGGGGCGTATATCAGCTTCGAGGAGACCGAGGCGGAGCTCGCGCAGAACGTGCGCTCGCTCGGCTTCGACGTGGAAGCGCTCGCCGCGCAGGGCAAGCTCGTCTTCGATCACGTGCGGGTCGAGAGGCGCGACATCGAGGAAGCGGGCGAGTACGACCTCGAGGGACTGTTCCTGCGGATCGGCCACGCCATCGACTCCGTGCGCGCCCAGCGCGTGGTGCTCGACACCATCGAGTCGCTGTTCTCCGCGTTCCTCAATCCCGCCCTACTGCGGGCGGAGCTGCGGCGACTGTTTCGCTGGCTGAAGGACAAAGGAGTCACCGCCATCGTCACCGGCGAGCGCGGCGAGGGCACGCTCACCCGGCAGGGACTCGAGGAGTACGTGTCCGATTGCGTGATCCTGCTCGATCACCGCATCCAGCAGCAGATCTCCACGCGGCGCCTGCGCGTCGTCAAATACCGCGGGACGCTGCACGGCACGAACGAATATCCCTTCGTCATCGAGGACCACGGCATCTCCGTGCTGCCGATCACCTCGCTGCGGCTCAGCCACCGCGTGAGCGCGGAGCGCATCTCGAGCGGCATCCCGCGTCTCGATGCCATGCTCGGGCGCGGGTACTACCGCGCTTCCTCCATTCTCATCTCCGGAACCGCGGGCTCCGGCAAGACGAGCATCGCGGCCCATTTCGCCGCCGCGACCTGCGTGCGCGGGGAGCGCTGCCTGTACATCGCCTTCGAGGAATCGAGCGAGCAGATCGTGCGCAACCTGCGCTCGATCGGGATCGATCTCGAGCCGTGGCGGGCCCAAGGGCTGCTCAGCCTCGAGTCCGCGCGCCCCACGGCGCACGGGCTCGAGATGCACCTCGCTCAGCTGCACCGCCGCGTGAGCGAGTTCAAGCCCCAGGTCGTGATCGTGGACCCGGTAACGAGCCTCACGGCGGCCGGATCGAATCCCGATGCGGCGGCGATGCTGCTGCGCCTCATCGACTTCCTCAAATCGGGAGGCATCACCGCAATGTTCTTGAGCCTGACGAGCGGAGGCTCGGCGCAAGAGGCGACGGAAGTCGGCATCTCTTCGCTCATCGACACGTGGATCGTGTTGCGGGATATCGAGCTCGGAGGCGAGCGCAACCGCGGACTGTACGTCATCAAGTCGCGCGGGATGAGCCACTCCAATCAGATCCGAGAGTTTCTCATCACCTCGGACGGCATCGATCTGCTCGACGTGTACGTCGGACCGGAAGGCGTGCTCACCGGGTCGCTGCGCGCGGCGCAGGAGGCGCGCGAGCGGGCGACGGCGATCGCGCGCCGTCAGGAAGTCGAGCGCAAGGAGCGCGAGATCACGGTACGACGCGCCGTCCTGGAGGCGCAGATCCGCGCCCTGCAGCAGGAGCTGCAGGCCATGAGCGAGGAAGGGCGGATCACGGCGCGCGAGGCCGCCGCGGTGGAGAGCACTCTCGAGACCGAGCGGACCGCCACGGCGGCGCGGCGCGGCGCGGACGAGGTGGCACATTGATCGTCACATCCCACCCGAGCATTCCCCACGCCGAGCCGGACACGAGTCTCGGCGCCGCCGTGAGTCCCAGCGCCGCCGCGAGCGTCGAGCGCTGGGTGCTGCGGCTCTACACGGCCGGCCAGACGCCGAGGTCGCTCGCGGCCTACCAGAACCTCAAGCGCATCTGCGAGGAGCACCTGCCGGGCCATTACGAGATCGAGGTGGTCGATCTGCTGCAGAACCCGCGCCTCGCCAAGGAGGATGAGATCGTCGCGATCCCGACGCTCGTGCGCAAGCTGCCGGATCCGCTGCGCAAGATCATCGGCGACCTCTCCGACGTGGATCGCACCCTCGTCGGGCTGCAGCTGCGGGCGGCCCGATCCGCGAGCCCCCTATGAGCGTCTCGGCCCCCGATTCGCAGCAGCGGCTCGAGCAGGAGATCGCGACGCTGCGCCGCCGCCTCGAGTCCGCCGAGGAGATGCGCCGGGCCATCGTGCAAGACGAGGTGGATGCGTTCGTCGTCGGCCGCAACGAGAGGGAGCGGCAGGTCCTGCTGCTCGGAACGGCCGGCGCGGGCTACGGGCAGCTCGTCGCCCGCATGCAGCAAGGCGCCGTCACGGCCTCGCGCGAGGGCGAGATCCTGCACGCGAACGAGCCGTTCGCCGCGATGGTGGGCGAGCCGCTGCAGCGGCTGTTCCTCGCCCCGCTCTACCGATACGCCGAGCCCCGCGATCGAGAGCGCATCGCCATCCTGCTCGCGAGCGGCGACTGCGACGCGAGCCTCGAGCTCGACCTGATGCGCGCGGACGGCTCGAGGAGGCGCATCCGCCTGACGCTCGCCTCGCGAGGCGACGAGTACGTCTCGCTGCTCGCGACCGACCTCTCGGAGCAGGACCGCGCCGAGGAGGCGGCGGGCGCCATGGTCGCGCTGCGCCGGGGCGAGATCGACGGCATCGTCGTGGACGGCGAGCGCGTCGAGCTGCTCGGCGAGGTGACCCGCGAGCTGCAAGAGGTCGCGCGACGCAAGGACGAGTTCATCGCCGTTCTCGGCCACGAGCTGCGCAATCCGCTCGCGTCCATCGTGAACGGGCTCGAGATCCTGCGGCGCTCGGCAAACCTCGAGCAGCCGGCCCATCACGCGCTCCAAGTCATGCGGCGGCAGACGGCGACTCTGGTACGCCTCGTGGACGATCTGCTCGACGTGAACCGCCTCAATCAGGGAAAGGTCTCCCTCGAGCGCCGCCGCATCGATCTGCGGCGCGTGATTGCCGACGCCGCGGAATCGGCGGGACCGGACCTCGAGATCAAGCGTCACACGCTCGAGCTCGATCTGCCTCCCGACCCCGTCTGGGTGTACGGGGATCCGGTCCGCTTGGCGCAGGTCGTTCTCAACCTGCTCACCAACGCGGCGAAATACACGGACGCCGGCGGGACGATCCGTACCGTGCTGCAGCGCGGCCGGGACGCCTCCGGGAGCAGCCGGGCGGTGGTCCGCGTCATCGATTCCGGAATCGGCATTGCCCCGCGACACCTCGCGGAGATCTTCGAGCCGTTCACCCAGCTGCCCCAGGGCGGGCGGGACGGACGGGTCGGCGTAGGGCTTGGACTTGGCCTGAGCATTTGCCGCCGCCTGATCGAGCTTCACGACGGGCGCATCAGCGCCCGCAGCGGCGGCGACCGTCAGGGCAGCGAGTTCGTGATCGAGATTCCGGAGTCGGTCGAGGCGCGGGGCGGGACTCAGGGGGCCTGAGAAGGCAGCCTGGCGCCCACGAGCCCGAGAACGGGCCTGCGATCCCGAAAGTGGGCCCCGGCGCTCCGGTAGGCCGGTACCGCAAGCCGGTCACCGGGATGAATCCCCTTGACGAACAGGGCCGTTCGCCCTAGGTTCGAGAGTGGCGTATCCTTATCGATCAGCCCTTTTCGTTCATGCGTTGAGGACATCACCGTGACCTGGGAAACACCGCAATTCGTCGAGATCAAGATGGACGCCGAAATCAACTCCTATCAGGACGATTTCGGGGGCGATTACCACTGAGGACGTGAACCTCCGGCCAGCAATGGCCGGAGAGACCTCCCACGGCCCGCGGCAGTGAGACTCCGAGTCCTCGGCTCTGCTGCGGGGGGCGGCTTCCCCCAATGGAACTGCGGTTGCGCGAATTGCCGCGGCGTTCGCGCCGGCACTGTTCGCGCGCAGCCGCGCACGCAGGAGTCGATCGCCGTCAGCGCTGACGGAGAGGCGTGGTTCCTGCTCAACGCCTCCCCGGAGATCCGAGCCCAAATCGAGGGCTTTCCGCCTCTGCATCCACGTGCGCCGCGACACTCGCCCATCGCGGGACTGCTCATCACGAACGGCGACCTCGACCACTGCTTGGGCCTGCTCTCGCTCCGCGAGTCGCAGCCGCTCGCGATCTATGCGACCGAGCGGGTGCGGCGCGGGTTCACCGAGGGCAATGCGCTCTACGCGACGCTCGAGCGCTTCGCGGGCCAGGCGAGCTGGCGAGCGCTGCGGCCCGGGCAGGCGCTCGAGCTCACCCTCTCCGACGGCCGCCCGAGCGGCCTCGCCGCAACGCCCATCGCGGTGCCCGGCCAGCCGCCGCTGCATCTGCGCGGCCGAGTCGAGCCGAGCCCCGAGGACAACGTGGGCCTCGAGATCCGCGACCGCCGCACGGGCGCGGCGCTCGTGTATCTGTCCGGCGTCGCCGCTCCGACTCCCGACGTGCGGCGGGCGCTCGAGCGCGCGGACTGCGCCTTCTTCGATGGAACGTTCTGGGCGAGCGACGAGCTCATCGCGCTCGGCCTCGGAGAGCGGCGCGCCGAGGACATGGCCCACTGGCCGATCGGCGGCCCCGAGGGGAGCCTCGCGACGCTCGGGCGAATCGGCCGCGGCAGAAGGCTCTTCATCCACATCAACAACACCAACCCCATCCTGCGCGAGGACTCGCCGGAGCGAGCCGCCGTGACCGCCGCGGGCTGGGAGGTCGCCCACGACGGGCTCGAGCTCGAGGTCTGAATGGCCGGCGCACCGCTCACGCGCGAGGAGCTCATCGAGCGATTGCGGGAGGAAGGCGCGCGCCGCTACCACGATCACCACCGCTACCACGTGCTGATGCACGCCGGCCAGCTCACGCGGGTGCAGCTGCAGCAGTGGGTGCTCAACCGCTACTACTACCAGACGCGCATTCCGATCAAGGACGCGCTCATCCTCGCGAAGTCCGAGGACCCCGCCTTCCGGCGCATGTGGATCCACCGCATCCACGACCACGACGGAACGAGCGACACGGAAGGCGGCCTCTCGATGTGGCTGCGCCTCGCGGCGGGCGTCGGGCTCGACCCGCAAGAGGTCGCGAGCTGCCGATCGGTCCTGCCGGGCGTGCGCTTCGCCTGCGACGGGTACGTGCAGCTCGTGCGCGACCACAGTCTCCTCGAGGCGGTCGCCTCCTCGCTCACCGAGTTCTTCGCGCCCGACCTCATGTCCCGCCGCATCCTCGCGTGGGAGCAGCACTACCCCTGGGTGGATCCGCAGATGCTCGCCTACTTCCGCGCGCGCGTGACCCGGGCCCGCGGCGACTCCGAGGAGGCGATCACGTACGTCACCACGCACGCGACGACGCGCGAGCTTCAGGAGCGGTGTATCGCGGCGCTCATCCGCAAGACGGAGATCCTCTGGCACCTGCTCGATACGGTCTATGCCGCGTACATCGAGCCCGGCTGGGGCACGAGAGGGCCGCGCCAGTGATGTCGCGAGAGGCTCGGCCCCGGCTCGCCCCCAAGGTGAGACTGCGGCTCGATCAGAAGACTCAGCGCTACCTGCTGCTCTACCCCGAGAAGGGCATGCAGCTCAATCCCACCGCGGCGGACATCGTGCAGCTGTGCACCGGGGAGCATACGGTCGCCGAGATCATCGCGCGCCTCGCGGAGAAATATGCGCCTCAGCCGCCGGAGGTCATCGAGCGCGAGGTACTCTCCTTCCTCGAGGCCTTGAGCGAGCGGGCGCTCGTGCGGACGGAGCCGTGAGCGCCGAGAGCCGGCCCTATACGCTCGTCGCCGAGCTCACCTATGCGTGCCCGCTGCGGTGCGTGTACTGCTCGAATCCCGTGGACTACGCCCGGCACGCCGATGCGCTCGAGACGGACGCCTGGCTCGAGGTCCTGCGCGATGCCGAGCGTCTCGGTGTGGTGCAGCTCAATCTCACCGGAGGCGAGCCGCTGCTGCGCAAGGATCTCGAGGCGTTCGTCGCCGAGGCCGAGCGGCTGCAGCTGTACACGAACCTCATCACGAGCGGCATTCCGGCGACGCGCGAGCGGCTCGCGCGGCTGCGCGATCTCGGGCTCGACAACGTACAGATCTCCGTGCAGGACGTCTCGGCATCGGGCGCGGACCGGATCGCCGGACGGCGCGTGTTCGAGCGCAAGCTGCGCGTCGCGCACTGGGTGAAGGAGCTCGGCCTGCCCCTGACGCTCAACATCGTCCTGCACCGTGAGAACCTCGCGCGCGTCGAGGAGATGGTCGCCTTTGCCGAGGCCCTCGATGCCGACCGGCTCGAGCTCGCGAACACTCAATATCTCGGCTGGGCGCTCGTGAACCGCAAGGCCCTGCTGCCGTCCGCGGAACAGCTCGCCCGCGCGCGGGAGGTCGCCGCGGCCGCCCGCGAGCGCCTGAAGGGACGCATGGAGATCCTCTTCGTGACGCCCGACTACTACGTCGAGCGGCCGAAGGCCTGCATGGACGGCTGGGGGAGGCGCTTCGTGCTCGTGAGCCCCGACGGGCTCGTCCTGCCCTGTCACCTCGCCCACACGCTTCCGGGCCTCGTGTGGGAAAGCGTGCGACAGCGCCCGCTCGCGGAGATCTGGCGCGACTCGGCGGCGCTCAACGCCTTCCGCGGCGAGGCGTGGATGCCCGAGCCGTGTCGCAGCTGCGACCGCCGCACCGTCGACTTCGGCGGCTGCCGCTGCCAGGCGTACCACTTGACCGGCAACGCCGGCGCCACGGACCCCACGTGCGCCCTCGCACCGGATCACGGCCTGATCGAGGCCGCGCGCCGCGAGGCGCAGACAACGCCACGCACGGAAGATGGCGCATGGCGCGAAGCCGCGGCTGCGAGCCGCGGACCCGCGGTGTCCGCGCTCCTCGCGGAACCCTCTGCCCTGATCTATCGCAGTGCGCGCCCGCGCGCGCCTCCCGATTGAGACGGCCGAGTCCGCGCACCCGAGAGACCGGCCGGACCCCACGCATCCGGGAGAGCAGCCGCGCCGCCGGAGCGATCAGCCGGATACCTCGACGGCGAAGTTCCGCCCGGCCCACTGGCCGTCGGCGGCGCGCTGGAAGGTCAGCTCGAGCCGCGCGCCCTGCGGGAGCTTCGAGGTTTCGAGCCCGGCGACGTGCAGTCCGAGCCCGCTGTCGTGAGTCCGCTCCTCGATGGTCGTGCGCCAGCCGTCCGCGCTCCAGCGGATGCGTCCGGCGTCGAGCAGGCACACGAGCAGCGGGACGCCTGGCGGCATGCGGCTCACGGGCGCGGCCTGCGACCACACCGCGCGGGTGATAGAGGGCCGCCGCCCGCCGTAACGCTGCCATACCGCCTGGGGCCGATCGAACGGCCGGTTGATCTCGCGGGAGACCGCGAGCTTCACGAACTCCGCGTGCGCCCACGCGAGGGGCATCGCGGAGCCCGAGGCATGGCCGGTCAGCAACCCGAGCTGCGGGATGTCCGGCGCGTCCCAGACTTGCTCGGGCAACATGCCGCCCGTCGAGGCCATCGCCGCCATGGCGGTGAGATGCGGGAGAGGATCGCGGCCGGCGACGAGCTCGTAGTGGCCGCGCTCGCCCGTCAACAACGGCCACGCCCGCCCGCGCCCGCTTCCGTCGTACGCGGCTCCATCGAGGTGCTCGCCGTAGCCGTCGGAGGTGTACCGGTACCAGCTCGTTCCCGTCGGCAACTCCACGCGCAGCAGCGCATCGACGAGTCTCACCGTCGAGAGAACGAGCGGATCGTCCGCCTGCCGCAAGCCGAAGCGGACGAGCTGCAGGAAATCGACCCCCACCTGCTGCCATGCCTTCATGTCCGGATCGGTGCGCCAGTTCTTCACCGGGAGCAGCTGGTCGATGGCGCCCGGATCTTGCAGGACCGCGGCCGGCGCCACGCGAACGTAGTAAGCATCGACCCCGTACTGCTTCGCGAGCGCCGTCTCCCGGGCCGTCGTCCAATCCTCGATGCGCGCATTCCAGTAGTCGGCGATCGTGTACGCGAGCTGGCGCGCCGGCGGATCGAGGTAGGGGGCGCCGCAGACGAGCGCGGCGATGCACACCGCGAGCGTGAAAGTGTTGACGCCCGCGTCCTCCTCCCAGCGATCCTGCTGGGTCGCCGGGCCGCTGCGCACGAGATGCCTCAACGCGCGCGCGATCATGTCGCCGATCTCGATGCCGCGAAGCGCATCGCGCTCGGCGAGGCTCACCGCGAGCAACACCGGAAAGGCGGTCTCATCGAGCTGCAGGCCCGTCCAGTAGCTCTGGCCGCCGAGCCATTGGTTCTGGTTCCAGTGGCCGTCCAGCTGCTGGGTCGCGATGAGATACCGCAGCGTGTTGCGCGCCTCGCCGGGCGCGCCGAGCGCGAGCAAGGCGCCGGCACACTCGACGAGGTCGCGCGGCCAGACGAGGTGGTACCCGCCGATCTCATCGCGGGTGTTGCCCCAGGGCACGCTCAAGCTCGCCACCATCGTGCCGAGATGCGTCTTGTCCTGATGCGCGCGGAGCACCATGGCGGAGATGTCGAGCTGACGCTCGATCGCGGGCGGGACCTGGGGCCGCTCTCGGCAGCGGGCGCGGCAGCGGGCGTGCCATTCCTTCCACTCCACGGCGACCCGTGCCCAGATGCTGTCGAACGGCTCGAGCAGCGCGGTCACCGCGAGGGTCGCCGCGGCCTCGCGGCTCGCCGCGAAGGCGAGCGCGAGCGTGGCGCTCCGCGGCAGCTCGCCCATCAGCGCGACGTTGCCCGGTCCCGCGCTCGTGTGCTCCCAGGTCATGGCTCCGTTGCGCGAGAAGTCCTGCCAACCGTCGCTGAAGCCGACGTAGCCCGCGCTCGTCCGTCCCCAGGCATCCTGCTGGTGCTCGTCGATCGCGGCGAGCGCCAGCGCGAACGGCCCCTGCTCCGCCCACAGCATCCTGCGCCCGCGGCAGACCGCCGCCTCCGCGAGGTTGTCGTGCCCGCTGCCGCCGAGGTGCGGCGCGAGCAGGGCATAGGGCTTGAGATCCGCATCGCCGGCGAGTCGCACGCTGAGGAGCAGCGCGTCGCGCTGGACGCACGGCACGATGCGCAGCGTGAGCTCGAAGCGCGGATGCCGGTGCACGATGGTGACGGCCGGCGTGCCGTCCGCCGCGACGCTCAGCGTGCGCTGCTCGAGCCGCTTCACCTCCACCCAGAAGCCGTGGCCGTCCGCGACGAGAAAGCCCAGATCCCGGATCTGGGGGATGTCGACACGCGGGTAATAGACCTCGTTCAGGATGCCGCCGCCGATCGTGAACCAGATCCGCGAGGGCCCGAGCGAGCAGCCGACGATCTCCTTCGCGCTGCTGCACCACGTGGGCAGTATTCCGGGCGCGCCCGGCGCCTGGGCGGGCTGCGGCGGGCTCATGGGGCCCAATCCGGCTCGAGCCACAGCTTGAACGCGCCGACGAACGCGTTCGCATTGTCGCCGAGCGTCGCGCCCTCGGGCAGGCGCTCGAGCAGCCGCGCGTTGCCGCCGCCGAGCACGACGTACTCGACCTCGAAGGCCGCTCTCAAGCGCTCGGTCACGTCGAGCACGGCGCGCTCCCATTTCTTGCGGCCGAGCCGGCTGAGGCCGTGCTTGCCGAGATAGTCCTCATAGGTCCGTCCTTTCTTGTAAGGCAGATGCGCGAGCTCGGTCGCCTCCACCACGTGATCGAGGATCAACGCCGTCCCGAGCCCGGTGCCGAGCCCGAGGAAGAGCATTCGGCCTCCTCGGTAGCTGCCGATCGCCTGCATGGCCGCATCGTTGATAAGGCGCACCGGCCGCCCGAACGCCTTGCGGAAGTCGAAGCCGACCCAGCCGCGGCCGAGATTGCGGGGCTCCGCGAACGGCCGCCCGTGCAAGACGACGCCCGGGTAGCCAATGGACACCACGTCATAGCGCCAGCCGCGCGCGAGCTTGCGCACGGCGCGTACCATCTCGCCCGGCGTCATCTTCGGACCCGACGCGATCTTGCGCTCGTCGGACTCGCCGTGCAGGAGGACCTTGACGTGCGTGCCGCCGATGTCGACCGCGAGGATGCGCGATTTGCGCGAAGTGCGATCCATGACGATCAGGGCGAGCCCGCCGCGCCGCCTCGACGGCGCCACTGCGCGTAGCCGACCTGCGCCCGCTCGATGAGGTATGCGCGCACCGCGGCCTGCTGCTCGGCGCTCAGCGCCGATTTGAAGGAGACCATGCCTTCGGGCTCGAGCGCACCCTGATCGACGACGGCGTTCCAGTACTCGTCGCTGCTCAGCGCCACGCTGTAGCGCAGATCAGGCACCAGCCCGCCCGAGACCGCAGCGTCGCCGTGACACGAGCCGCAGCGGCGGGCGTAGTACCGCCCGCCCTGCGCCGCGAGCGCGGCGCTCACGTGCACATCCGGCGGCGGCGGGAAGCTGACCTTCTGGGTCGACACGGGAGGCAGCCGGTCCGTTGCGTCGAGCGCGAAGGTGAGCACGCGGCTGCGATTGACCTGGCGTCCCGACTTGAAGGAGAGCACGCCGGTCGCGAGGGGAAATACACCGCCCCAACCCGCGAGCACCGTCACGTACTGCTTGCCTGCGACCGAGAACGTCATGGGCGCGGCGATGATGCCCGTCTGGGCGGGAAACGACCAAAGCCTCTCGCCGTCGCTCGCGCGGTAGGCCACGAGCTCTCCGGCCGCGTTGCCCTCGAACACGAGATTGCCCGCCGTCGAGAGAGCCCCTCCGTTCCACGGCCCCTTGAGCGTCACGCGCCACACCTCGCGCTGTGTCACGGGGTCCCACGCGGAGAGATAGCCCTTGAGGCTCGCGAGAGTCTGCTCCTGCGCCTTGGGGTCATCCGGCAGGCTGGTTGCGGCCTGATCGATGCCCATGTTGGTCGCGAGGGCGCGCGGCTCGAACTCGCGATCGAGAAGATAGGGATACGGCAGCTCCTGGGCGGGGATGTAGACGAGACCCGTCGCGGGACTGAAGCTCATCGGCTGCCAGTTGTGTCCGCCGCCGGCGCCGGGCTCTCCAACCCAGACTTTTCCGGTCCGATCGTAGAGCGCCTGCGGGTTCACCTCGGGGCGTCCGGTCTTGGGATCGATGCCGCGCGACCAGTTGACCGGCACGTAATTCTTCGCGGAGAGCAGCCGGCCGGTCACGCGATCGAGCACATAGAAATAGCCGTTCTTGTTCGCCTGCATGATGACCTTGCGCGGGCGGCCGTCGATCACGAGCGTTGCGAGCGTCGGCGTCTGGTCGGAGTCGTAGTCCCACATGTCCCCGGGGGTAGTTTGATAGTGCCACGCGTACCGGCCCGTCGAGGCATGCACGGCAACGATGGAAGCGGAATAGAGGCCGTCGGCGCGCTCCCCGTCCGGCATGCGACCCCACGGCTGGATGTTGCCGGTCCCGAAGTACAGCAGGTCGAGATCGGGGTCGTAGGAGAACGCGTTCCACACGGTCGCGCCGCCGCCGCTCTTCCACCAGCCCGGCGGCCAGGTTTTCGCCGCGCGCGCGAGCACGGGGCTCTCGAAGCCCTGCGCCGGGTCGCCCGGTACGGTGTAGAAGCGCCACAGGAGCTTGCCGGTCACGGCGTCGTAGGCGCTCACGTAGCCGCGCACCCCGTACTCCGCGCCCGCATTGCCGATAACGATGCGGCCCGCAACCGCGAGCGGCGCGCCGGTGATGGTGTACGGACGGCGGCGGTCGACGGTGAGCGCGGACCAGACCG
>JASHSR010000323.1 GCA_030038645.1 Gammaproteobacteria bacterium | reverse complement strand
CGTCGACAGGGACAACAGCGTACACCAACACTGCGCTGGTCGCGAACACCGCCGCCGGCACGGTGGATGTCCTTCCGTCCGACACGGTCGCTCAGGGGGACAGCAACATGTTCACCTTCCCCCAGACCGAGAACTCGAGCCTCGATCCCAATCTGTCAATTGGCTGGGGTGTGGCGTTCGCGCCGGCCTCGGCGGTGTGGGTCAATGACTACGCGACGAATCTATCATCCTTGTACGACGGGAACGGCAACGTGATCTCGCCGTCGGTGCAGCCGGCGGTCGCCATTCCGCCGAACGCGAGCGGCGGAGCGGCGGGTCCCACCGGCATCGTGGCCAATATCAACACCATCAACTGCCCAACGGTCGCCGCGACGACGTGCAGCTTCGGCACAGGGTTCGCAGCCGGCGCCGGGGCGGCCCAGTTCATCTTCGACGGCACCGGAGGGACCATCTCGGCCTGGGCCGCCGGCAATACGGCCATCACGGAATTCGACGGCAGCGCGAGCGGAGACAGCTTCACCGGACTCGCCATCTACACTCAAAGCACGGGCTCGACGTTCATCCTGGCGGCCGATTTCCACAATGGCGCGGTGGACGTGTTCGACTCGAGCTTCAAGCCGAACACTACCGCCTTCACCGGCGGCTTCGTCGATCCGAATCTGCCCGCGGGCTACGTGCCCTTCGGGATTCAAACCCTCGGCAACCTGATCTACGTGAGCTATGCCGAGCAACCCCCCGCCTCGCAGCCCTCCACCCCGGGCACCCCGGTCCTGGGCGAGGGTCTTGGCCTCGTAGACGTCTTCGACGGCACCGGCACGCTGATGAAAGAGTTGATCCTCACGGGCGGTCCGCTCAACGCCCCCTGGGGCATGGCCATGGCGCCCCAGGGCTTCGGGTCGTACGGCGGCGATCTCCTGGTCGGCAACTTCGGGGACGGGCGGATCAACGTCTTCGATCCGACCACCGGCGACATGCTGGGCACGCTGATGGACGCCTCCACCGGGACGCCGGTCCGCATTCCCGGCCTCTGGGGGATCGCCTTCGGGAACGGCGCGTTCAGTCAATCGCCGACGACGCTGTACTATGCCGCAGGGCCGGACATGAAGTCCCAGGGCCTCTACGGGAGCCTCACTCCCGCCGCGTCGAGCTCGAGTAGCTCGAGCTCCTCCAGCTCGTCGTCCGCGCCGCCACCCTACAGCTATTAGAGCTCCTGAGCGTGGGCTTGGACTACACTATCACGGAGGAACGCGCGTAGGCATCCGGCGTCTGGCGATTCCAGGCCGCGCGCGCGACACTGAACCTGTCGCGGCGATCAGGGCACTCACGGACATGCTTGCAAGATCTCGCAGGTCAGGCTCGCCTCCGGACGGCGCGCGCGAGGGTTTCGACCATGAAGAGCGCCCGATGAAGGCGACCCATTCCGACGACCGACGCGAATCGACCACTGCGGCTCGGAACGAGATCGAGCTTGCGCTGCTCGCGCGGATCGCCAGGCGCGACGCCGCGGCGATGAAGGAGCTCTACCTGCTCTATCACCGCCGCCTGGCCCGATTTCTCACGCGCCTCACGAGCCGGTACGACCTTGCCGAGGAGATCATCAACGACACCTGCTGGATCGTGTGGCAGCGCGCGGTCGATTTCCGAGGAGAGTCGCTCGTCTCCACCTGGATCCTCGGAATCACCTACCGGCGGGCGCTCAACACCTTGCGCCGCATCCGGCCCGCCGCTCAAGAGGAGATCGATGTGCCGGATGCGGCCAGCGAGCAGCCCTGCGAGCAGGCCGAGCTCAACGAGTGGCTCGGCGTTGCGCTCGCGCGGCTGCCGCTCGAGCAGCGGATGGTGCTCGAGCTCGCCTACCACCTGGGACATTCGTGCGAGGAGATCGCCGTGATCATGGATTGTCCGGTCAACACCGTCAAAACACGCATGTTTCATGCGCGGCGCAAGCTGAGAGGACTGCTCGTTGCGCTCGCAAGCCCTACGTAGGGCGGAGGAACGAAATTGGACAGGCATTCCCCCCTCACGAATCCGCACGATGAACTCGCTCACTCGATTCCGTGGCTCGTGAACGGGACGCTCGACGGCGAGGCCGCGACATCGCTTCGGGAGCACCTCGCCGTCTGTCCGCGCTGCCGCGAGAGTTACGAGTCGGAGAAGCGCCTGTATGAGACAATGCGCGCCGAAGGGCCGCTCGTCTTCGCCGGCGAGCCGTCCTTTCAAAAATTGATGGCGCGCATAGAGAGCGCAGAGCATGCGCCGTCCATGGACCGAGCGTACGAGGCCTTGCGCGGCGCTCGTGCGCGGAGCTCGCCGCGCCGAAACCCCTCACGAACCTCGATAGCGATTCGATGGCTCGCGGCCGCCGTCCTCATCGAGTCGGCAGGCCTCGGACTCCTCGCATGGCACTGGCACTCGCCGAGCCTCGCGAGTCCCGCGCGGTACGAGACGCTCGCATCGCCCCCACCGACGTACGGAACGTACGCCCGGGCGCGGGTCGTATTCAGGTCCGACCTCTCCCTGCATGATCTTGCAAACCTGCTCCACGGTGTGGGCGCCCACATCATCGATGGCCCGACCGATGCGAACGTGTACACGCTCGGGTTCACCGACGAGGTATCCTCGCCCGCTCAGCTCGAAGCGCGCCTCGCCGCGCTGCGCGCCCGCTCGGCTGTCCTCTTCGCAGAGCCCGCATCGAGCGATGGGGCGCCGTGAGAGGAGTCCTGCGTAACGGGTCGGCCGCAGCGGTCGCGCTGCTCCTTGGCGCATGCGCTGGTGCCGGCTTTCAGCGCGAAGCGGCCCGGCCGCTGCCACAACGAGCGTTCGTCGCGCCGAATCGGTTCGTTGTCGTGACCGTACGCAACACCCCTCAGCCGCACGTCGTCCAACCCGGCTCGACACCCCGCGGCTACGATGGAGCCGGTCGGTACGGCGTCACGGCGTCGGCGAGCGAGGTGATCCACGCCCTCGCCCACACCTACCGGCTGCACGCCGTCTCGGCTTGGCCGATCACGACCCTGCGGGTGCACTGCGTCGTGTTCGAATTGCCGCCGTCCGAGAGCCCCTCGGCTCTGATCGCAAGTCTGCACCGCGACCCGCGCGTCGAATCGGCGGAGCGACTCAACTTGTTCCAGACGGACAGCGCACCCACAAGAGCCGAGGCCGACGTGCCCGCAACGGCGCTGCCGGGACCGGCGCTACCCCTAACCGTCTCCGGCGGCGGGAACCCGGCATCCGACTGGATGCCCTACAACGACCCCTATGGCCACTTGCAGAACACGCTTCGCGAGCTCGGCGTCATCGACGCGCAGCGCATCTCGCGTGGTCGCGGAGTGACTGTCGCGATCATCGACACGGGAGTCGACGTCGACCACCCGGACCTGGATCGGCACACGATCTCGCGGCACGACTTCGTCAACGCCGACTACAGAGAGTTCAAACTCGACCGTCATGGAACGGAAGTCGCTGGCGTAATCGGCGCGGTGGCCGACAATGGCGTCGGGATCGTCGGAATCGCGCCCGGCGCGCGGCTACTCGCTTTGAAGGCGTGCTGGCAACCGTCCCCTAGCGCATCCCGTGCCGTGTGCAACAGCTTTACGCTCGCTCAGGCCCTCGAGTTCGCGATCGTCGCCCACGCAGACATCGTCAATCTGAGCCTTGCCGGCCCGCCCGATCCTCTGCTTGCTCGGCTCATCCGTCGTGGCTTGCAGCAGGGAACCGTGTTCGTGGGGGCCGTCGCGCCGCCAGGGCAGCCTCGGGGCTTCCCCGTGGGCGTGGGAGGGGTGCTTGCGGTTGCGCCCTCGGAAGAGCCCTCAGGAGACGCCGATTACTTGTACGCGCCGGGGCACGATGTGCTCACGCTCGTGCCAGGCGGGCACTACGACTTCGCTTCGGGCAGCTCGCTCGCCGCAGCCGAGGTATCGGGCATCGTCGCCTTGATGCTTGGGCGCAAGCCGCACCAATCCGTTGCCGCGATCCGTACCATCCTTGCACGCAGCTCGCGACGCATCGCGATGGCCGACGGCCCGCGTCCGTCCGTTGATGCCAGTGCAGCCCTCGTTGTCGAGCTCGACCCGAACGAGGGACGGCTCGCGACGACGAAGTAATCGCGAAAACCCGCCGCAAAGCGGCGCCGCGATGAGGCGGGCCGTCGCGTCATCCGGCAGGGCGAGGCCGTCGTCCGCGCACGCACGGGTCTGCATGCGCTGACCGTCAGCGAGGATTGTCCTGCGTCTGGTCGCCGCGGTGGTCGTCGCCCGAATTCGGACGCTTTTGCGGGCCTTTCTCCGATGGCTTGCGCTGCGCCTGCCCTCTTTGCTCAGAGCCTCTTTGCTGGGGACCGCGCTGCTCCGCCCCTCTCTGCTCGGCTCCTGGCCGTCCATTCCCAGGCTGGGCGGTACCAGGCCGACCGATCTGCGGCCGACGGGATTCTGCACGGCTCGACGGCCCCACGGGCAGGTGCGCATTGGTTCCCGCTCGACCTCTCGCGCGCGGCGGCGGTCCCGCATGCGGCGGCGGACCCGGCGGTCTGCGGTGCGGCGCAAGCCTGCGGTTCAGCCACACGCTGCGCTGCGAATACCACGGCTTGCCACGGTAGTACCTATCCCAGTAGACCCCGAGCGAAAACGCCTCGATTGGAATGCCGAAGCTCGGCGCGTAGGAATAGAATGGCACTCTCGCGCCTTGGTAGACATACGTGAGCCCGGGCGCGTAAGCCCAGCCGCGATCGTCGTCGAAGACCACATCGCACCAGCTCCAGTCGCTCAGGCATCCCATGATCTGCACCGGTGCGCCGGCCGGCATTTGAGCGACCGGCGGATAGCTTCTATCCGGACCGGTGCGCAGGTTCAGTTGGTGCGCCGTGTAGGCATCCTGTGCACCCGCCGCCGTGGACGCGGCGGCGAACGCCATCCCGAGAAGACAGATCAGCCGATATGAGCGCATGGCATTCTCCGGCGCGATGGACTTGACTCGTGGTGCCAACCGCTTCCGTAGGAAGCGCTGACTGGGCCCATTGTTCCATGGACCCGCGCGCAAGGTACAGCAGACCCGGCAGGCACGACTGCGGCGGCGCAGCACTCGCGCCATCCCGCGCGCAACATACCGTGTCACCTCAAAGAGGTAGCACGATCCGCGCCAGACATCCCTGCACGCCGACCCGGTTCTGCAGGGAAATCGTGCCGCCGTGGTTCTCGACGATCTCGCGCGCCAGCGCGAGCCCGATGCCGGAGCCGCCGGGCTTCGTCGTGAAGAACGGCACCCACAGGCTCTCGGTATTGGCGAGGCCCGGACCGTCGTCCTCGACCTCGGCCCAAAGATTGCCGCTCACGGCGCGCCAGCGTACCCGTACTGCCCCGGCGGCTCCCGCGCTTCCCGAGCCGCCGGCATCCGCGCCCGCCGTGTCGCCGGCGCCGGCGTCGGCGCCTCCGGCGCTCGCGGCAGGCTCCGTGGCGTCGACCGCATTCTTGATCAGATTGATCAGCACCTGCTCGATCTGATCGCGATCGAGCTCGACGACGATCTGCGGGCCGGCCTCGATGACGACACGCTCACCGTACAGCGAAGCTGCGCGAAGGACGAGCGGCGCGAAGCTCACCGGCTGTCGCGAGGGCGGCGGTACCCGCGCGAGCCGCGTGTAGGCGCCCATGAAACGCCCGAGCGATTCCGCGCGGTCGTGGATGATCGCGAGCCCCGCGCGAGCGTCCTCCCGCCAATCGCCGGGAGGCGGCTCGCGGTCGATGAGCTTGCGCAGCGTCGCGGCGATCGACTTGATCGGCGCGAGCGAGCTGTTGAGCTCGTGGCCGATCACCCGTACCAGGCGCCGCCACGCGAGGCGCTCCTCGTCCCGC
>JASHSR010000322.1 GCA_030038645.1 Gammaproteobacteria bacterium | reverse complement strand
GGCGTCGAGCGACAGCGCCATCTGCTTGGAGAGGCCGAAGTCGATCAACGCGAGCGAGCCGTCCTCGCGCAGCATGACGTTGCCGGGCTTCAAATCCCTGTGCAGCACGCCGGCCCGGTGGATGGCTTGCAGGGCGCAGGCGAGCTGCAACACGAGCCTCAGGGCCTCCGCGGGCGCAACGCCGGCGCGGATCCGTTTGCTGAGATCGCCTTGGCGGAAGTACTCCATCACGAGGTAGGCGTGCTCGTCGCTCACGCCGAGGTCGTAAAGGCGCACGATGCAGGGCGCCTCGATCCGCTGCACGATCTCGTGCTCCTGCAGGAACCGCTTGAACGTGTGGTCGAGCGCGTTCTCCTCGAGCCGGTCGCGGGCGGCCTTGATCACGACGAGCGTGAGATCGAGCTCGCGCTCCGCGAGATAGAGCTCGGAGATGTGGCCTCTCGCGAGAGGGCGCACGCGGCGATAGCCGGGGATGCGCGCGCCGCTGAAGCGCGAGAAGTCGAAGCCTGCGGCCGTGCGCTCCGCGCGCATGCGCGCCTGGCGCTCGGCGGCCCGCACGATCGCCTCGATCAGCGCGTCGTGGTCGATCTTCTCCTTGACGAGCACGGCGGCCGTGCCGAGCGCGCGGGCGCGGCGTGCCCCCTCCTCATCGCCGCGCGCGCCGAAGAACAGAGTCGGCGCAAACCCGCTCCGCCTCGCGATGTCCTCGAGCCACTCGAGCGCGTGCGCGCCGCCGAGCAGCACCGCGTCGAAGCCGCTCGCTCGGATCTCGGGCGCGAGAGCGCCCTGGACTCGAGGGTCGTACTCGACGCATGTCGCTCGAGGCCAGCGGCACGTCGCGTGGTGCCGCAGCAGAGCGCGGTACTGAGGATCGTCGTCGATGATCAGCAGGCGCATGGTGCCGCCCGTCTCACGCGCCCGGACGCTCAGGCTGAGCGCTCAACCACGCCTGGGCGGCGGCTTTCGACAGCTTGAGGCCCATGACGAGGTCTCCGACGTTCGTCCCCGTGGGACCGGTGTGCACGAGGTCTCCGGCCGCGGCGAGCGCCGCGCCGGAGTCGGCGCGGCGCAGGCAGTCATCCACGTCGAGCCCGGCCGAGGCGGCGCGAGCACAGGTGTCGCCGTCCACGAGCGCCCCGGCGTCGACGGTCGGGCCGTCCGTCCCGTCCGTCCCGACGGCGAGCAGGAACAAGTTCTCGTATCCGGCGATGAGCCGCGCCGCGGCGAGCGCGAGGTGTTGATTGCGGCCGCCACGCCCCGGGCGCTCGGGCAGCTCGACCACCGACTCCCCACCCCAGGCTCTGAGCTCGCTCGAGCCGAGGGCCAGCTCGTGCGTGAAGCGCACGGCGAGAGGTCCCACGTCGCCGTTGAAGCGCTCCTTCTGCACCTGGGCTCGCAGTCCGGCGGCTCGGGCGCGCACGGCGCTCAAAGCCTCGGCGAGCGAGGCGACGACGATCCGCTCGATATCGTCGGCGGGCGCAGCGCGTCCCGCCGGGCCGAGCAATCCCGATCCGATGACCGCGGGATCGTCCCCGGGCACGTCCGAGATGAACAAGGCGAGCGCGCCTCGGCCGCCGAGCAGGGCGGAGAGACGCCCTCCCTTGATGAGGGAGATCTGCCGCCGGCGGGCATTGAGCTCCTCGATCGAGAGCCCGCTCGCGAGCCCCTGCGCGTTGAGCCGCTGCAGATCCTCGAGGCTCGCGCCGGGCGCGAGCACCTCGACGAGGCTCGAGGCGCCTCCGGAGATGAGACAGAGCGGCCGCACGCCGGCCGGCATCTCGCGGACGAATTCGAGAAGGCGCGCGCCCGCCTCGAGCGAGCGCCGGTCGGGCACGGGGTGGCTGCTCTCCCGGATCTGCACCCGCGGAAGCCCGAGCGCCTCGGGATCCACGTGTCCCTCCTTGGTGATGAGCAGCACTCGCTCGAGCGCCGCGCCGAGCGCATCGCTCGCGCCGAGCGCCATGCGCGAGGCAGCCTTGCCGGCCGCGACGGCCCAGATCCGCGCGGAGCCCGCCGCCCACCCGCTCGAGCGCCTCTCCTGCAGCGCCTGCCGCGTGCGCAGCCGCCCGTCCACCGCCGCGAGGGCCACCCGGAGCAGCTCGAGTAGGATCTGACGGCGCGGCTCCTCGCGGGCGACCACGTCACGAACCGCGCACGACCCTCAAGGGCGTGCGCCCACCCTCGCTCCTGCGCGCCTTGGCCTCATCCGAGCGCTCGAGCTGCAGCCGCTCGAGGTACTCCCGCGTCACATCGCCGGTAACGTACTCGCCCGAGAAGCACGAGGTGTCGAATTCGGTGACCTGGGCGTCGTCGTGACGGCACGCCGCGACGAGATCGTCGAGATCCTGATAGATCAGCCAGTCCGCGCCGATGAAGCTCCGCACCTCCTCGAGGCTGCGGCCGCTCGCGATGAGCTCGCTCGTCGCGGGCATGTCGATGCCGTACACGTTCGGAAAGCGTACGGGCGGCGCGGCGGACGCGAAGTAGACCTTCCTCGCGCCGGCCTCGCGCGCGAGCTCGATGATCTGCGCGGAAGTCGTGCCCCGCACGATCGAGTCGTCGACCAGCAGCACGGTCTTGCCGCGGAACTCGAGGTCGATCGCGTTCAGCTTGCGGCGCACCGATCTCTCGCGCATCTCCTGACCCGGCATGATGAACGTGCGCCCGATGTAGCGGCTCTTGGTGAACCCCTCGCGGTACTTCAAGCCGAGCCGCTGCGCGACCTGCAGCGCGCTCGTGCGGCTGGTGTCGGGAATGGGAATGACCACGTCGATGTCGTGGTCCGGCCGCTCGCGCAGGATCTTCTCGGCGAGCCGGTCGCCCATGCGCATGCGCGCGCGGTAGACGGAGATGTTGTCGATGATCGAGTCCGGCCGCGCGAAGTAGACGTATTCGAAGATGCAGGGCGTGTGCCGCACCGTCGCGACGCACTGTTGAGAGTGCAGGTGGCCCTGCTCGTCGATGAAGACGGCCTCGCCCGGACCCACGTCGCGGACCAGCTTGAAGGAGAGCATGTCGAGCGCGACGCTCTCGGAGGCGAGCATCCACTCGGTGCCCTTCGGCGTCTCGCGCTGGCCGAGCACGAGCGGGCGGATTCCGTTCGGGTCGCGAAAGCCGATCACGCCGTGACCGATGATCATGGCGACGACCGCATAGCCGCCGCGGCAGCGGCGGTACAGCGCGCTCAGTGCCGCGAACACGTCGCCGGCCGTCACGCGCAGCGTGCCGATGCGCTGCAGCTCCGAGGCGAACACGTTGAGCAGCACCTCGGAGTCGGAGGCCGTGTTGAGATGGCGGCGATCCTCGCGCGTCAGCACCTCGGCGAGCTCATCGGCGTTGGTGAGATTGCCGTTGTGCGCGAGGCAGATGCCGTAGGGCGCGTTGACGTAGAACGGCTGCGCTTCCGAGGCGCTGTCGCATCCGGCCGTGGGATAGCGCACGTGGCCGATGCCGATGTTGCCGCGCAGCTCGACCATGTGATGCTGCTGGAACACGTCGCGCACGAGCCCGCTGCCCTTGCGCACGTAGAGCGCGCCCTCGCTCGCCGTCGCGATCCCGGCGGCATCCTGTCCGCGGTGCTGCAGGACCGTGAGCGCGTCGTACAGCCGGTGATTGGCGGGGCTCTTTCCGACGATGCCGACGATGCCGCACATGGCCGCCCCCTAGCTCAATCCAGCCGCACGGCCGGCCGGAAGCAGCGACGAGCGCTCGCCCCGGCGCTCCATGGCATCGCCCACGAGCGACCGCACGACGCTCGCGATGTCCTCCCCGTACGGCACGAGCACCGATTTGCGCCACCAGCGCTCCCCGTCGAGCCTCAGCGTCTGGCAGAACAGCACGAGCACGCCGAGGATCACGAGGCCGCGCAGCAGCCCGAACACGAAGCCCATGAAGCGGTCCATGCTGCTGAAGAGGGAGAGCCGGATCAGGTGGACGGCGACCGCGCCGACCGCCGCGCCGACCAGCAGCACGGCGAAAAGTAGGATCGCCCGGGCGGCCCAGAGTCGCACCCCCGGCCCAGCGAGCAACCCCCCGAGGTAGGGCTCGAGGCTCCCGCTCAGGCTCCAGGCGACGAGCAGGGCCACGAGCCAGGTGATCAGGGCGATGATCTCGCGCAAGAAGCCGCGAGCCACGCCGACGATGGCCGAGATGACGACGAGCGCGATGATCAAATAATCGAGGGCGTTCATTGAAGGCTCAAGGCCCCTATCCCGTCGGGCGCGCGGATTGTACTAGAGCGCCGCGAGCGCCGCCTGTGCACCGGGTCCGGACTTCGAGCGGAAGGGGGCGACCGGGGGCAGGAGACGCCGTCTGGCGCCGGCGAGCGGCGCCTAGGGCCGCTGCAAGACCGCGGCCTGGCCCGCGGCGTGCAGCCGCCGCGCCACGGCAACCGCGGCCGTGCGGTCGCGCTCGGGGCCCACCCGTACGCGGTACCACTTGCGGCCGTGGCTTGTGCTCTGCGAGACGAACGCACCGAACCCTTTGAGCTTCAGCTGATGAGCGAGCCGGTCCGCATGCTCCCGGCTCGCGAAGCTCCCGACCTGCACCAGCCATCCCGCTCGGAGCGAGGCCGCCCCGGCGGCGTGCGAGCCGGGCGGCACTGTGGCGGCATGAGGCCCGGACGCGGCTTTCGCCCCGTGCGGCCCAGATGCCACCTTCGCCGCGTGCGCCGCGTGCGGCCCGGACGCGACCTTGGCGGCGTGCCGCCCCGATGCCGGTCCGGCGGAGTGCTCGTGCTGGTGCTTCGCCGAAGTCGGGGCAGACCCGGGGGGTCGCGCCGACCCGGACGGCGGGATCTTAGCCGGGGGCGCCCCCGTCGGCCGCGTCGCTGCCGCGCTGGCCGCCGGTACCTGTCCGGTCGCCGGCCCCTGTCCGGCCGGTGGCACCGATCCGGTTTGCGCCGCTGCGCCACTCGGCGTGACCGCTTGGGCCTGCGCCGTGGCGCTCGGCGGCGGGGCCGATTCGGTCTGCGCCGCCACCTCCGATTGCGTGGCCGCCTCGGGCTGCGCCGGCGCGCCGGCCTGCGGCCCGACCGGGCTCGCCGGCTCGTCGTTGAGCTGGACCGTGTACGAGCGCATGGGCGGCTCGCCGGCCGCCGCGGCAGGGCGCACAGCGGAGCGTCGAGGTCCCGAGAGCAGCTCCGGGACCAGCAGCACGACCAGCGCCACCAGGATCACCGCGCCGGTCAAACGCTCTTTCGCTCGAATCTCCACCTGAGGGTCCGCTGAACGAGCACGTCAACCGGACTCGGGCATGTTGCTAATCGGGGGATCGAGTATAGCCCAGCCACTGCAGCGCCGAGCTCACCGCGGCGAACGAGCCGAGCACCACGACTCGATCGCCGCGGCGTGCGCGAGCGCGCGCGAGCTCGCACCCCTCGCCCACCGAGCTCGCGAGCAGCGGAGCGCGCGCCGTTGCAGTCAAGCGCTCCGCGAGCTCCGCGGCGCTCGAGCCGCGCGGCCCCGCCACCCCGCACAAGATCCACTCGTCGATGACCGTGCCGAGCGCGCGGCCGACCGCCTCGACGTCCTTGTCGCGAAGGATGCTGCAGACTGCGCGGGTCTTCCCGGCGACCGGGCGAGCCTCGAGATTCTCGGCCAGCACCCGGGCGGCCGGCTCGTTGTGCGAGACATCGAGAATCCATTCGACTCCCTCCGCCTGCTTCCCCGGCGGCCGAACGATTTGAAAGCGCCCGGCCAATCGCGCGCTCCGCAGGGCCTCGACGACCCACTCGCGGGCGAGCGGGAGCGATCCAGGGAGCGCCTCGTAGGAGGCGAGCGCCGTCGCGGCATTGCGGAGCTGGATGGCGCCCACGAGAGCCGGCAGCGGCAAGCCCTCGAATCTCGCGCGCAGCCCGCGGTAGGTCCAGCCGCCCACGCCCTTGTCCGTGGCGCCGCTCGCGCTCCTATTCGCGGCGCCACTCGCGCCGCGGCCCACGCCTCCGCTCGGCTCAACGCTCGGCTCAACGCTCTGCTCGACGCTCCCCTCAACGCTCGGCTCGACGCTCCACTCGAAGTCGCGCCCAGCCACGATGGGGCGCGCATGCAGCCGCTCGATGGCCGCGAAGACGCTGTTCGGCATCTCGGCCGTGCCGAGCACGGCCGGCCGCCCCTCGCGAAAGATCCCCGCCTTCTCGGCGCCGATCGCCTCGAGCGTATCGCCGAGCCAATCAAGATGGTCGAGTCCGACCGAGCACAGCACGGCCACGTCGGCGTCCACCACGTTGGTCGCATCGAGGCGGCCTCCGAGGCCGACCTCGAGCACGGCTACATCGACGCGCGCGTCGGCAAAGAGAAGCAGCGCCGCGAGCGCGTTGTACTCGAAGAAGGTGAGCGTCGTGGCGCCGCGCGAGCGCTCGATGCGCTCGAATGCGTCGATGAGCTCGGCGTCGGTCGCCTGCGCCCCCCCGATCCGCACGCGCTCGTTGTAGTGGAGCAGGTGCGGCGAGGTGAAGCTTCCCGTGCGATAGCCTGCGGCGCGAAAGAGCGCGTCGAGATAGGTGACCGTGGAGCCCTTGCCGTTCGTCCCGGCGACGGTGACGATGCGGTAGGACGGCCTCTCGAGTCCGAGCGCCTTCGCGACGACCGCGACGCGCTCGAGTCCCAGATCGATGCTGCGGGCGTGGACCGACTCCTGCCGCTCGAGCCACTCCGCCAGGTTCATGCGGCGAGGCTCATGCGGCGAGTGGCGGAAGCCTCAACAACAGCCGCAAGAGGGAGGCGATGCGGTCGCGCATGTCGCGCCGGTCGATGATCGCGTCGAGCGCCCCGTGCTCGAGCTGGAACTCGCTGCGCTGGAAGCCCTCGGGCAAGGTCTCGCGCATGGTCTGCTCGATGACGCGCGGCCCGGTGAAGCCGATGAGGGCTCGCGGCTCGGCGAGAGTGAGGTCGCCGAGCATGGCGAGGCTCGCCGAGACGCCACCCATCGTCGGGTCCGTGAGCACCGACACGTAGGGCACGCGCGCTTCCGCGAGGCGCGCGAGCGCCGCGCTGGTCTTGGCCATCTGCTGCAGCGAGAACAGCGCCTCCTGCATCCGCGCGCCGCCGCTCGAGGAGAAGCAGACGAGGGGTAAGTGGTGCTCGATGCAGTAATCCACGGCGCGCTTGAAGCGCTCGCCGACCACCGACCCCATCGAGCCGCCGAGAAACAGGAACTCGAAGGCGCAGGCGACGACCGGCAGTCCATGGAGCTTGCCCGCGAGGACGACGAGCGCATCCTTCTCCCCGGTCGCTTTTTGCGCCTGGGTGAGCCGGTCCTTGTAGCGCTGCTTGTCGCGGAACTTGAGCGCGTCCTCCGGAGCGATGTCCGCGCCGATCTCGAGGTGCTCGCCGGGATCGAGAAAGTGCGTGAGCCGCTCGCGCGCGCCAATGCGCATGTGGTTGCTGCACTTCGGGCAGACATACAGGTTGCGCTCGAGCTCCGCGCGATAAAGCACCGCGTCGCAGGCCGGACACTTGATCCACAGGCCCTCGGGCACCGAGCGCTTGCGGCGCTCGGTCTTGATGCGCGAGGGCATGATCTTCTCAAACCACGACATGCGAGCGTCCCAGTGAGCTGAAGGGCGGGAGACCCGGAATCATAGCCCAGGAGGAGCGGGGCCTCACCGGCAGCCCGAGCTCGCTCGGATAGCGCACACTCCAGAGGTACAGGCCGTCGGGCGGCGCCGTCGGCGCCCCGCGAGTGCGGTCGCGGGACTCGAGGACCTCGCGTGCCCACCCCGGGGCAGCCTCGCCGCGCCCCACCGCGATCAGAAGACCGGCGATGTTGCGCACCATGTGGTGCAGGAAGGCATTGGCGGTCGCCCGAATCACGATCCAGTCGCCCTGCCGGTCCACGGTGAGCTCTTGCAGCCGGCGGACCGGTGTGCGGGCCTGGCACTCGGCCGCCCGGAATGCGCTGAAGTCGTGCTCGCCGAGCAGCGCGCGCGCCGCCTCGCCCATCGGCTGCTCCTCGAGCGGGCGGTGGATCACGGTGGCGCGCCCCGCCGCGAGCGCCGAGCGGGCGCCGCGGTTGCAGATCAGATAGCAGTAGGTGCGGCTCTCGGCGCGGTGGCGCGCATGGAACTGCGCGGACACCTCCTGCGCCCAGGTCACGCTCACATCGGCGGGCAGATTCGTGTTGGCGCCGAGCGTCCAGCCGCGCGGCGTACGGATCGCGTCGGCGTCGAAATGCGCGACTTGTCCCACGGCGTGCACCCCGGCGTCCGTGCGGCCGGCGCAGACGACTTGGACGGGCTGCGCGGCGACGCGGCCCAGCGCGGCCTCGACGACGCCCTGGACGGTCTGCAGGCCGGCCTGAGCCTGCCAGCCTGCATACCCGCCGCCGTGGTATTCGAGTCCGATCGCGACCCGGGGCATCAGCCGGGAAGCGATGCGATCAGCCGCTCGGCCTCTTGCCTCTGCGCGACCGATCCTTCGGTCAAGACCTCCTCGAGGATGTTGCGCGCGCCTTCGGGGTCGCCCATGTCCATGTAGGCCCGGGCGAGATCGAGCTTGGTGCCGACCTCGCTCATCGTCACGGGATCGAGGCTTGGCAGGGCGAGATCGGCCGACTCCAAGCGCTGCGTCGCGATGAATACCGCATCGGGGACCGTCGCGGTTCCGACATCGAGGTCGACGCCGCCCGAGCCGTTCGCCCGCCTCGGTTCCGCAAGCGACTCGCCGACCTCGAAATCGACGGTGCTCGTGGACTTGAGCGCGGCGACGCGAGAGGTGTCGGCCGCATCCGCAGGGAGAGGCGCGATCTTGCGGGTCGCGCCGGCGTCCGCATCGGCCCCGGAGAAGGGATCGTCGTCGAAATGCCAAGTCCCCGTCTCGGAGATCTTGAGGTCGCCGCCGGGCGCCGTGGCGCGCTGCTCCGCAGTCTCCATGACGCTGCGCGAGTGCTCGTCGAGTCCCGCCACGAGTGTCGGCGCATCGGGGGTCTCACCGAGGCCGGGCGCCGTCGCATCGTGTGAGGCCGCCTCGAGCGACTCGGGCGAGCCCTCCGGGCTCTCCTGAAGCGCGTGGAGGTCGAGGCCGAGATCGTCGAGCGCGAGCTCCGTCGTATGCTCGGCGCTCGTCCCGGCTTTGAGCGCCATCTCGACCTTCTGGCGAATGGTCGGATTGTCCGTGGAGTGCAGCGCCGGCTGCTCGACGGTCGGTCCTTCCGGCGTCAGCTCCGCGGGGTTCCAGGAATCGCGCTCGAGCGTCGTCGTCATCTCGCGCGTGCTGCCGGTCATCTCGCGAGTGGCGGTCGCGCCCGAGTCCACCGCGCCGGTCATGCGCCGAGTCGCGGTGACCCCCGCCCGCTCGGCGGTCGCATCCTCGGAGAGCACCAGGCTGTCATCGAGTGCGAGGTTCTTATCGGTCGCCTGCTGCGCCGCCGCCTCGGCGACGGGGTCGCGCTCGCCGATGGCGGTTCCGATGTCGAGGTCCACGCCGCTCTGCGAGCCCGCGGCCGGCTCCCCGTGAAGGTCGAAATCCACGCGGTGCTGCCCGCCCTCGAGGTCGAGGTCGACGCCGCCGGCAGCCGCGCCGCTCACCGCGGCTCCGCCCGCGAAGAGCGCGTCGTCGGGCGCGAGCTGCTTGCCCATGATCACGATCTTGTCCCACTCGCCGGGCGCGGCTTGCTCCCGCGTCTCCGCGAGCTCGCGCGCCGTGAGCAGGAACTGCTCCTTGTTCCCCCAGACGAAGAAGACCTCGAGCAACTTCAGCTTCAGATCGCGGCGCTCCGGATCGCGCTGGATGGCGATGCGGACGAGATCGGCGGCCTGATCGTACAGGCCGTACGCCATATGGAAGTCCGCCTCGGCGAGGGGGTCGCCCTGGTCGAGGTTGATGGCGGTCTCGCCGGTCATGCTGTCGTCGGCCTCGACGTGGCGCGCCGCCGGAGCGGGCGTCACGCCCTCCAGGCGCGGCCGCTCGTGGCTACCGGTTTCCTCCACCAGGAAATTGGTGTCGCGGCTCTCGCGCTTCGGAGCGATCTGCGGCTCCGGCAGGACCGGCTCCCGCCCGACGTGGGCTGCGGCGCCGGCCTCGGCCAGGCGGCCGAGCGAGTCGTCGAACCCGGCCTTCCTGCGCGAGGACCAGCTACGAAGGCCGAGGTAGGCGAGCACGGCGGCGATGGCGAGCGCGATCACCCACCACAGGCTCTCCACCGTGTCGAGCCAAGAGCTGAGAGGAGAGGCCGCCGGCCGATGGCTCGCAACGCGAGGATGCCTGACGGGCCGGTGAGCGAGCGGCCGCTTGGCGACCGGAGCAGGTGCCGGCGGCTGAGCGGCCGGCGGTGACTGCGAGGCGGCGGGCGCCTGCGCGACCGGCGGCTGTG
>JASHSR010000321.1 GCA_030038645.1 Gammaproteobacteria bacterium | reverse complement strand
GTCCCTTGTCGAGAATGTAGAACCGGTCGGCCACGCGACGCGCGAACGGGAGCTTTTGCTCGACGAGGAGCACCGTGACGCCGGCGCGGCGCAGCTGGATGACGACATCGCCGATCTCGTGAACGATGTTGGGCTGGATGCCTTCGGTCGGCTCATCGAGGATGAGCAGCGTCGGCTCGATCACCAGCGCCCGGCCGATGGCGAGCTGCTGCTGCTGGCCGCCGGAGAGATCCCCTCCCCGGCGATGCGGCATCTTGGCGAGCACCGGGAAGAGGTCGTAGATCCGCTGCGGGATCGCGCGCGCGCGATCCCTGCGGGCCTCGAGTCCGATGCGCAGATTCTCCTCCACGGTGAGCTGGGAGAAGATCTCCCGGCCCTGCGGAACGTAGCCGATGCCGATCCGCGCCCGCACGTGCGCCGGCTGGCTCCTCAGCGCGCGGCCCTGGAAGCCGATCTCGCCGGTCGCGGCCGGCAGCAGTCCCATGATGCACTTGAGCAGTGTCGTCTTGCCCATGCCGTTGCGGCCCATGAGACAGGTGCACGATCCTTCGGGGACCGAGAGCCCCACGTCCCACAGCGTGTGACTGCCTTCGTAGAACTGGTTGAGATTCTCGACGCTCAGCATGCCGGTCGGTCACTCGCCCAGGTAGACCTCGATCACCTTGGGATCCGATTGCACCTGATCGATGCTGCCCTCGGCGAGCACACGACCCTCGTGGAGCACCGTCACCGTCCGCGCAATCGAGCGCACGAAATCCATGTCGTGCTCCACAACCACCACGGAGCGATTTCCGGCGAGCGACGTGAGCAGCGCCGCGGTGCGCTCCGTCTCCTGCGGCGTCATGCCGGCGACCGGCTCATCGACCAGGAGGAGCTGCGGATCCTGCATCAGCAGCATTCCGATCTCCAGCCACTGCTTCTCTCCATGCGACAGCGTCCCGGCCACCTCGAAGCGCCGGGCCGTGAGGCCGATGGTCTCGAGCACCTCGTCGATGCGCTCCCGCTCCCCGGCCGACGGGCGCGCGACGAGCATGCGCCACACGGACTTGCTGCCCGCCATCGCGAGCTCGAGATTCTCGAAGACCGTGTGGCGCTCGAACACGGTCGGCCTCTGGAACTTGCGCCCGATCCCGGCCTCGGCGATCTCGGGCTCGGTATGCGCGAGGAGGTCGATCATCTGACCGAACCACGCCGAGCCCGAGTCGGGGCGCGTCTTGCCGGTGACCACGTCCATCAGGGTCGTCTTGCCGGCGCCGTTCGGCCCGATGAGGCACCGCAGCTCTCCCGCCTGGACATAGAGCGTGAGCGAGTCGAGCGCCCGGAAGCCGTCGAAGCTCACGGTGATCTCCTCGAGGTACAGGATCACGCCGTGCGAGGTATCGGGTCCCGCGGCGAGCGCATCGGAGGGCGCGAGCGCGCCGTGGCGCGGAGGACGTGCGCTGCGCGAGCGGCTCGGAAGCCTCGCGAGCGTACGCGGAACGCTCATGTCCGCCACCGACGTGTGAGCTCGGCGAGCGCGCCTGCGGCGCCCCGCGGCAAGAAGAGGGTCGTGAGCACGAACAGCGCGCCGAGCGCATACTGCCACACCTCCGGAAACGCTCCGGTCAGGTAAGTCTTGGCGTAGTTGACGATCAATGCCCCTGCGACCGCGCCGTAGAGCGTGCCGCGGCCGCCGACCGCGACCCAAATGACGAGCTCGATGGAGTTGATCGGCTCGAACTCGCTCGGATTGATGATGCCGACCTGCGGCACGTAGAGCGCGCCGGCGAGACCGGCGAGAGCCGCCGAGAACACGAATACCCAGAGCTTGTAGTTCTCGACGCGGTAGCCGATGAAGCGGGCGCGGCTCTCCGCATCACGCACCGCCTGGATCACGCGTCCGGCGCGCGAGGTCACGACGAAGCGGCAGGCGAGATAGGCGAGCGCGAGCGCCGCCACGGAGGCGCCATAGAGCGCGACGAGCGTCGAGCGCGCCTGCAGATTGAATCCGAGGATGTCCTTGAAATCGGTGAAGCCGTTGTTGCCGCCGAATCCCATGTCGTTGCGGAAGAATGCGAGCATCAAAGCGTAGGTGAGCGCCTGAGTGATGATCGACAGATAGACTCCGGTCACGCGCGAGCGGAACGCGAGCCACCCGAATACCAGGGCAAGCAGTGCCGGCACGGCGAGCGCCATCGCCGCCGCGAACCCGAACCGGTCGAACCCGTACCAATACCACGGCAGGACCTTCCAGTTGAGGAATACCATGAAGTCGGGAAGCAAGGGATTCCCGTAAACTCCGCGCGCGCCGATCTCGCGCATGAGGTACATGCCCATGGCGTAGCCCCCGAGCGCGAAGAACGCGGCATGGCCGAGAGTGAGGATGCCGCAGTACCCCCAGACGAGATCGACCGCCAGCGCGAGCAGCGCGTAGGTCATGTACTTGCCGAGCAGGGTCACCGTGTACGTCGTGACGTGCAGGCTCGACGTCTGCGGCACGAGCAGATTCAGGAGCGGCACGGCGATGCCGATCGCCACGAGAAGCGACAGGACGATCCGTGTGGAGCGGTCGAGCACGATGCGATCGAGACTCCGTCGGATCGCGGCCATGCTGCCCAAGTCCGGCCGTGCGCGCCCACACTGCCCGGCATGGAGCGCCGGCGACGCTGCGCTCTGGGAGGTCACGCGCCTAGACCTCCGCCGCGCGGCCCTTCTGCGGATAGAGACCGCGCGGGCGACGTTGAATGAACAAGATCACCGCCACGAGCACCAGCACCTTGCCGAGCACGGCGCCCGCGTAGGGCTCGAGGATCTTGTCCACCACGCCCAAGGACATTCCGCCGATCAGCGTTCCCCAGAGATTCCCGACGCCGCCGAATACGACCACCATGAAGGAATCCACGATGTAGGACTGCCCGAGGTTCGGGCCGACATTGGTGATCTGGCTCAAGGCCACGCCGGCCACGCCGGCGATGCCCGAGCCCAGCCCGAAGGTGAGGGCATCCACCCACTCCGTGCGCACCCCTATCGCCCGCGCCATCGCCCGGTTCTGCGATACCGCGCGCACTTGCAGGCCGAGGCGCGTGCGCCTCAAGACGACGAGGAGCGCGGCGAACAACGCGAGCGTGAAAAGCACTATCACGAGCCGGTTGTAGGTGATCGAGAGCGCCTCGTTGATCTCGAGCGAGCCGGTCATCCAGGCCGGCGCCGCGACCGGCCGATTGTTGGCGGTGAACAGATCTCGCACGAGCTGCTGCAGCGCGAGACTCACCCCGAACGTCGCGAGCAGTGTCTCGAGCGGCCGTCCATAGAGGAATCGCACGATGCCGCGCTCGATGACGACGCCGAAGAGCCCCGAGACGACAAACGCCGCAGGGACCGCGATGACGAGCGACGCGCCGATGTGGCTCGGCATCAAAAGCTGCATCACGTAAGTCGTGTACGCCCCGAGCATCATGAGCTCGCCGTGCGCCATGTTGATGACACCCATGACGCCGAAGGTGATGGCGAGGCCGATCGCGGCGAGCGCCAGCACCGAGCCGAGTCCGAGCCCGAAGAGCAGCGTCTGGATGGCGCCATAGAAGCTCCGCCAGTCGTCGATGCGCCGGAGTGCGTGTGCCGCTGCCCGGCGCACTGCCGGGTCGGCCTCCGAGGAGGGATCGGTCAGCGTCGCGAGACGGTTGTAGACGTCCGGATTCATGCTCGAGGCGAGCAAATCGATCGCCGCGAGCCGCCGCTCCGGCGAGCCGTGGCTCAGATCGGCGAGCGCGAGCCCGAGATCGATCGCACGCCGCACAGCGGCGCTGCGCTCGCTCGCGAGATGCCCACGCAGCAAGGCAACGACTGCCGCGTTGCGCGTCCCACCCGTTGAGTAGTCGAACGCATGCAGCATCTGCTGCACGGCGGCGAGCCGCACGCCGGCGCTCGGACTGGACAGGTCGAGCTGCGCGAGCAAGCCCTCGAGGACGGTCCGCAGGCGATCGTTGATGCCGACCTCGTCGAAATCGTCCGAGGATTCGGTGCCGGCCGGCTTTCCGCTCAGTGG
>JASHSR010000320.1 GCA_030038645.1 Gammaproteobacteria bacterium | reverse complement strand
CGGCTTCGTGGCCGTCAATCCCAACTCCAAGATTCCGGCACTGGTCGACCGCAGTGGCCCAAAGCCGATCCGGGTGTTCGAGTCCGGCTCGATCCTGGTGTATCTGGCGGAGAAGTTCGGGGCCTTTCTGCCGATCGAGCCGGCCGGGCGCGCAGAGTGTCTGTCGTGGCTGTTCTGGCAGATGGGCAGCGCGCCGTACCTCGGCGGCGGGTTTGGTCACTTCTATGCCTATGCTCCCATCAAGATCGAATATGCGATCGACCGCTTCGCCATGGAGGTAAAGCGCCAGCTCGATGTACTCGATCGCTGTCTGGCCGGGCGTAGATACATCGCGGGCGAGACCTACACGATCGCCGACATGGCCATCTTCCCTTGGTACGGTGGGCTGGTTAAAGGCTGGGCCTACGGCGCAGCCGAATTTCTCAGTGTGCAGGACTATAAGCACGTTCAGCGGTGGGCGGACCTGCTCCTTGAGCGGCCCGCCGTGCAGCGCGGGCGCATGGTCAACCGCACCTTCGGGGAACCTTCGAGCCAGCTACGCGAACGCCATGATGCCCACGACTTTGAGACGAATACGGCGGACAAGCTGGTGTCCGCCGGATGAGCGTATCGCCGGACTGAAACTGCAGCCGAGTTCGCCATGTGAGAGGGGATAATCCCCCGAACGTAGATGCAGCTATATGCCCCTCATACGGCTACGCTCAATGACCCAGGACGCCTCTGCTCCTCGTGTGACAGCTGTGAGCATCTGACCGACGCGTTGATCGATCACTGGATTCCAAGGCACCAATCTGAAACCCATTCCGTCGTCGAGCATCGCGAATCGCCCGCTGGTAAGGAGCACGCTGCGCCGGTAGGTGCCGCTCACGCGCTCGCCATCGACCACGGGCCGGTACGTCAGCCCGGTCTCGGCAGTGATGCTTTTCGCTACTTGCACGAGCTCCCGCTCCCGCAGCGTCGCAAGTAGATTGCGAGCCAAGATCACACGGGAGCCGCGCCGCTCTGCGAGCCCCTGTTCGATGAGGAAATCGGCACGCCGCTGGAGGGCCTGTCGCACCTCGATACCGAAGCCGCTCTCACTGAGGTCCTTCCCTTCGCGGATCAATTGCTGGTCGAGCCAAGTTGCACCAATTGCGCGCGTTTGCCGTTCGACGGGCAGATGTGAGCGCAAGTCAACTGCGACGCCGCCACCCAGGCGCTGGGCGTCATACCGGCGACCCTGAACAGGGAGATCGGCTGGCACGCGCCAGACGCCCTCGGCCAGCCGCTCGACGATGCCGGCTCGCCGCAGGGCTTCCAATCGGCGCACGTGAGCCAGGACGACCTCTCCTGGGTCACGGGCAGGAATGGCCTCTCCCTTAGCGACGGCCTGGTGATGCTCGGTGCGGTAAATGCCATCGACTGCGAGGGCGGCGATGGTCCTGTCGGCCGCTCGCACACCGGCCGCGCCGCGGATCTCGACCACCGCTCCCATCGGGTAATGTTCGAGCTCGGTTTTGGGGGGAAGCGCAACATAGTGCGCCTTGCCATCGGTGCCATCGACGATCAGGTAGCCCCGGTCGTATAGCTCGTCGGCCAGCCCCTTCCCGATCACACGCCCCGTGATCGCACGGGCGTCGTCACGCGCCTCGAACACCGCCAGCTCGCGTTGCGCGCTACCGATCGCCCGCTGCATCGTGCGGATGATGTCGCCGCGCTCGCCCATTGTCCGTAGGGTTTGCTCGGCCTCGGCGTGAATGGCCCACACACCGGGCTGCGGTGTGCTCGCGAGGCCGAGACTCTGCAAGTGCTGCAGCCGTCCGACCAGCATCTCGCGCTCTCGCCGCAACCGGGGGTCGTTCAGGCTCGCGGCACGGACCAGGCCATCGATCGTCTCGCGCTGTAAGGTCTGATCCAAGCGGGTCCAGCGCTCCTGCTGCACCTCACTTTCGAGGCTCTGCCGGATCTCCAGCTCGGTTCTCGGCCCCAGCCATTCGGTCGCAAGTTCCGCGGCGCGCTCGCGCATTCCGCGCGTGAGGTAAGCCTGCGAGATCACGAGGTCGCGGCCCATGTCGTCCTTGCCGCGCAGGACGACGTGCGTGTGCGGGTTGTCGGTGTTCCAGTGATCCACCGCCACCCAGTCGAGCCGGGTGCCGAGGTCAGCCTCCATGCGGCTCATCAAGTGACGGGTGTAGGTACGCAGGTCACCCAGCTCGGCGCCGTCCTCCGGCGATACGATGAAGCGGAACTGGTGCCGGTCCTCCCGGCCACGCTCCTCGAACGCGGCAAGATCGGCTTCATCGGTCGTCGGGCCATAGCCTTGGCCCGGCTCCCTATCGCGCCCTACTCCCTCGCGTTCGATGTAGCGCAAGTGCGTGGCCGTCGAGCGCGCGCCCGCCTGCTTCAAGTACACCAGTCGAACCTTGACAGTGGCCCGCCGCGAACGAGCGGATAGCGACTGTCCGGTGAACCGTGCCGCCACGTGACCGCGCCCGAGCCGGGAGCCCGGCACCTTGCCGCGCCGGCCTCCGGTGGCGTTGGCCGCCCTGCCGGCCTGGCGCAGCACTTGGGCGACAAAGGCAT
>JASHSR010000319.1 GCA_030038645.1 Gammaproteobacteria bacterium | reverse complement strand
CCGTCGAGGCGCGTGATCTGATCGACCACCTGGGAGGCGAGGATGTTGTTGAGCGCCCAGGAATCGAGCCGCCCGTCGTCGGACTTGAGCGCGATGACCATGATCTGGGCGGCGCTCTGCTTGAACACCGAGATGCCCTGCTGGGTGACCTCCGCGGGCAGGCGCGGCTCGGCGAGCTGCACGCGCGCCTGGGTCTGCACCGCGGCGATATCGGGGTTGGTGCCGGGCTCGAACGTGAGGATGATCTGGGAGCTGCCGAGCGAGTTGGAGGTGGACGTGAAGTAGAGCAGGTGATCGAGCCCGGTGAGGTTCTGCTCGATCACCTGCGTTACCGTCTGCTCGACCGTCTGGGCGTTCGCGCCCGGGTAGGTCGCGCTGACGGCGATCTGGGGCGGTGCGATGTCCGGATAGGCCTCGATCGGCAGGCGGGCGATCGAGATGAGCCCGCCGAGCGTGATCAGGATGGCGATGACCCAGGCGAAGACTGGGTGATCGATGAAGAAGCGTGCCATGGCTCTCGGGCCTACTCCTGCGGCGCGGCCGCCCCGGCGATCGTGGCGGTCTCGGCGGCATAGGGCACCGCCCGCGCGAGCATGCCGGGCTTCACCTTGTCCACGCCGGAGACGATCACCTCATCGCCATCGCTCAGGCCTTCAGTCACGATCCAGTCCGTGCCGAGCATCGCCTCCGCCTGCACCCGCTTGAGCGCCACTTTGCCGTCATTGCCGACGACCTGGACATAGGCGCCCGTCGAGTCGCGCCGTACGGCTTGCTGGGAGACGAGGAACGCGTGATTTTGCCGACCGAGCAGCAGGCGGATGTTGACGAACATCCCCGGGTAGAGCAGCCGGTCCGGATTCGGAATGACGCCGCGGAAGGCGAGTGCCCCGTTGGTCGGGTCCACCGTGACATCGGCGAAGTCGACCGTGCCGATCTCAGGATACGGCCGTCCGTCCGGCAGGATCACCTGCAGATTCGCCTTGTCGTGGTCGGCGAGCGTCACCTCGCCCGTGCGCTCCGCCTCGCGCAGCCGCAGGATCTCGTCGGCCGGCCGGTCGAAGTTCACGTAGAGCCGGTCGATCTGCTCGATCGTCGTGAGGAGCGTCGCCTCGCCCTGGCCGACGAGCGCGCCCTCGGTCACCGCCTGCTGCCCCGAGCGGCCCGAGATCGGCGCTCGCA
Source organism: Gammaproteobacteria bacterium (assembly GCA_030038645.1). GTDB lineage: Bacteria > Pseudomonadota > Gammaproteobacteria > Steroidobacterales > Steroidobacteraceae > JASHUC01. The sequence continues at coordinate 4,904 of JASHSR010000319.1, read as the reverse complement.
CCGTCGCATAGCCGAGATTGATGCGGGCCGCCTCGACGTTCGCCTGCGCCTGCTGCACCGACGCCGCCGTCGAGCGCTCGCTCGCGACGCTGTTGTCGAGATCCGAGCGCGCGATGAGCCCGCTCGGCAGCAGGGCGCGATCGCGATCCGCCGTCACGTGCGCGTTCTTGGCATTGGCCTCGGCCTGCGCGAGCGCGGCGAGGGCCGCATCGAGCGCCGCCTTGAGCGGCGCGGGATCGATCTGGAAGAGCGGCTGGCTCTCCTTCACCTCGGAGCCTTCCCGATAGAGCCGCTTGAGCAGAATTCCCGCGACGCGGGCGCGGACATCGGCCGTGCGGATGGGCGAGAGCCGTCCGACGACATCGCGGGTCAACGACACCGATTCGGTATGCACGCGCACGACGCCCACCTCGGGCGGCGGCGCGTGGAAGGCCTGGGGGGCCTTGGCGCATCCTGCAAGGAGAGCGAGGCCGGCGAGGGCGGCGATGGCCGCGCTGCGGAGCGGTGACGAGGCCATGGAGAAATTCACGAATCCCTGGGTGGCCGGAGAGCGCTGCGTACCTCATGCATTCTATCCAACCCGCCTTGCGGCGTGTCGCGGCTTCGCGGAGCCCCGCGAAGCCTATTCTCCGAGGTCAACGCATCGTGTACGGATGAGAACACCCGTCCGTCGGGGCGTCCCTCCCGCCCAGCCGTTGATTGCGCCTGGGGAGTGATGCAGGATCACGAGGGCGGATGACCCGCCACCGACAGCCGCATACCGCACGCGAGCAGGATCAACCGATGAGCGCCACGACCCGCCAGCCCCTTCCCGTCCGCAATCCCCGGACGGGGGAGATCGATCTGCATATCACGCCGGCCTCCGATGCGGAGATTGCGGCGACCTGCCAGAGGCTGCGCGCGGCGCAGGCCGCCTGGGGCCGCGCGCCGATCGAGCACCGGGTCGGGGTGATGCGGCATTGGGCGGAGCGGCTGCGAGCCCACCGGGCGGCGCTGGTCGAGGCGGACTCGATCGATACCGGCTACGGCCAGATCTCCCAGGTCGCGCCGGACATGGTGATCGGCGCCATCACGCGCCTCGCCGCGCACGCGCCGGCGATCTTCCAGCAGCTCAAGCGCGCGGGTAAATCCCCGCCCATGCCGCACATCCACTTCGACACCAATCTCAGGCCCTATCCGCTCCTCGGTGTGATCGGGCCCTGGAACGCCCCGCTCATGCTCTCCACCCTGCACGCGATCCCGGCGCTCTTCGCCGGTTGCGCGGTGATCGTGAAGCCGAGCGAGGTCGCGCCGCGCTTCGTGCGCCCGATGATGCAGACGATCGGCGAGGTTGCAGAGCTGCGGGACGTGCTGACGTTCGTGCTCGGCGATGCGCAGACCGGACAGTCGATCATCGAGCACGTGGACATCATCAATTTCACCGGCAGCGTGCCGAACGGGCGCAAGGTCGCGGAGGCCTGCGCCAAGCGCTTCATCCCCGCGATGCTCGAGCTCGGGGGCAAGGACCCGGTCGTCATCACGCAGAACGCGGACCTGGAGCGTGCGGCGACGGCGGTGCTGCGAGGGGCCGTCACGAGCACCGGACAGGTGTGCTTCTCCATCGAGCGGATCTACGTGCACGAGTCGGTTCACGACCGCTTCGTCGAGTTGCTCGTGAAGGAGGCCGCCCGCGTCGAGCTCAACTATCCGGATGTGACGCGCGGGCAGATCGGCCCCTTCATCTCGGCGCGCCAGGCTGAGATCGTGGACGACCACATCGACGATGCGCTCGCGAAGGGCGCGAAGCTGCGCGCGGGCGGCAAGTCGTTCAGTCTCGGCGGCGGCCTCTACATGCGCCCGACCGTGCTGGTCGACGTGAATCACGACATGAAGGTCATGCGAGATGAGACCTTCGGCCCCGTGATGCCCGTGATGCGGTTTCGCACCGAGGAGGAGGCCATCACGCTCGCGAACGACACCTACTATGGACTGTCGGCCGCGGTGATCGCCGGCAGCGATGCCGAGGCGCGCCGCATCGCGGACCGCATGGACGCGGGCGTGGTGAGCGTGCAGGACACGTTCCTCACGTTCGCGGGCTTCGGCGTCGCGGAGTGGGAGTCGTTCAAGCTCTCCGGGATGGGCGGCAGGGGGGCCGGCATGCTCGGGTTCATGCGCAAGCAGGCCGTCCTCACCAACACGGGCGAGCCCGAGAGCATGATCGAGGAGCCGCTCAAGGCAACCGCCTGAGTGAGCCCCGCAACCGCACCCGCCGCGACCCCCGAGCCGACCATGAAGATCCTCTCCCCCCGTCAAAGCGACCGTCCGGCCCTGCTGCGCAAGGCGCTGACGGTGACCTCGATCGCCGCGGTCCTTCTGATCGGGCTCGGCGCAGCGCAAGCCCGCGCCGACGGGCTGCAGTGCACGCTCGAGTTCACGATGAAGGGCTGGTCGGCGTTCTATGCGAGGGCGAGCGGCCGGGGCACGATCCACTGCTCCGACGGCCGCTCGATGGCGGTGAGGCTCATCGCCAAGGGGGGCGGACTCACCGTCGGCAAGTCCGTGGAGTCGGGACACGGCGACTTCTCGCCGGTCGCGAGCATGAGCGACCTGCTGGGCTCGTACGTCGAGGCGCAGGCCCACGCCGGCGCCGTCAATTCAGGCCAGGTGCGGGTCATGACCAAGGGCGAGGTCTCCCTCGCGCTCTCCGCCAAGGGTCACGGCTGGGAGCTCGGTGTCGCGTTCGGCGAGCTGAAGATCGAGCGCTGACGCCCGGCGCGCTCCGGCGCTCGGGGGGGGCATGCGGACCCAGGTTGCGATCATCGGCGCGGGACCCTCCGGCTTGCTGCTCGGCCAGCTGCTCATCCGAGACGGCATCTCCAACGTCATTCTCGAGCGGCGCAGTGCCGCTTACGTGCTCGGCCGGGTGCGCGCCGGGATCATCGAGACGGGAACCGCCGCTCTCCTCGACGAGGCCGGCGCCGGCGCCCGCATGCATCGCGAGGGCCTCATCCACGACGGCATCGAGATCTCCTTCGGGGGCGAGCACCACCGCATGGACTTCCGCAGGCTCGTCGGCAAGAGCGTGATCGTCTACGGCCAGAGCGAGATCACGCGCGATCTCATGGAACGCCGTGCGGCGTGCGGCGCCGAGACGCTCTACGAGGTCGAGGATGTCGCCCTGCACGATGTCGCGGGCGCCCAGCCGAAGGTGCGTTTCCGCCAGGACGGCGTCGCGCGGGAGATCGATTGCGAGTTCATCGCGGGCTGCGACGGCTCCCATGGCGTGAGCCGCCAGAGCATTCCAGCGGCGGTGCTGCGAAGCTACGAGCGCATCTACCCCTTCGGCTGGCTCGGCGTTCTGGTCGAGCGGCCGCCGGTCTCACCGGAGCTCATCTACGCCCACCACGAGCGGGGCTTCGCGCTGTGCTCGATGCGCTCCCCCACCCGCAGCCGCTTGTACGTCCAGTGCCGCCTCGAGGACCAGGTGAGCGACTGGCCGGACGAGCGCTTCTACGAGGAGCTGAGGCTGCGGCTCGCTCCGGGGGCCGCGGCGCGCGTGCATCCCGGTCCCTCGCTCGAGAAGAGCATCACGCCGCTGCGTGGCTGCGTCGCGGAGCCGATGCGCTACGGGAGCTTGATGCTCGCGGGCGATGCGGCGCACGTCGTCCCGCCCACCGGGGCGAAGGGGCTCAATCTCGCGGCGAGCGATGTGCATTACCTGTGGCAGGCCTTCGCCGGGTACTTCCGCAACGGCTCCCGGGCCGGCCTCGAGGCTTACTCGGAGCGCGCGCTGCGGCGCGTGTGGAAGGCCGAGCGCTTCTCGTGGTGGATGACGAACACGCTGCACCGCTTTCCCGAGAGCAGCGGGTTCGACCGGATGGCGCAGCGTGCCGAGCTCGAGTACCTCGCGTCCTCGACGGCCGCGCAGACGGCGCTTGCCGAGAACTACGTGGGGCTGCCGTTGTGAGTCGGGCCAAGCTTAGATTTAACATAATATTTTACATCTGACCCGCGCGCGGCTGCCCCGCCTGACCGCCCCCGCGCGGTTGCGCCGGGCCGGCTGCCCCCGCCGCGGCGTGCGGCGGTTTACGCACTCCATCGGCTGCCGTAGAATGCGCGCCCTCGGCGGGTTGGGGTGTCCGCACCTCGGACCCCGTCGGCGGCCGCGCTGCGACCGCCGAGTGCGTGTTGGTGGAAAGGCCCCCCGAGGGGCTTTTCTTTTTTGGAAGTGGGCCTTAGGGCCCATTTTTGTTTGTAGCGACGGGAGCCCAAGCTCATGGCGGCGGCCTTGCGCGAGCGGCTCGTCGCCCTCATTGAGCCGTTGCTCGCTCAACTGGGTTACGAGCTGGTCGATTTGGCGTACACCCCGGCCCACGGGCGTGCGGCGCTGCGCATTTTCATCGACAAGCCCGAGGGCGTCGGTCTCGACGATTGCGAGCGCGCGAGCCACGAGATCTCGGCGCGGCTCGACGTTGAGGATCCCATCCCGACGGCCTACACACTCGAGGTGTCCTCACCGGGTGAGGACCGGGTGCTGCGCACCCGCGCGCACTTCGACCGCTTCGTCGGATCGCGCGTGCTCGTGGAGCTCGCGTCGCCTCGCGAGGGACGCCGGCGCTACACCGGCGTGTTGCAGTCGGTCACGGACGAGGGGATCGCTTTGGAGGTGGATCGGCAAAGCGTGGGCGTGCCGTTCCGCGAGATCGGCAAAGCCCGCCTCGCGATCGGTCATGGGCTTGCGCCCAACGTTTCGCGGGGTCGCGCCAGTGCGCGACCCCGAGCATCAAGCGGCGCTGCGCGTCGATAAGAGGCGAGCAGGAGGTCTGAGATTTGAACAAGGAAATTCTGATGGTGGTCGACGCCGTCTCGAACGAGAAGGGCGTGGACAAAGAGGTGATCTTCGAGGCGCTCGAGGCCGCGCTCGC
>JASHSR010000318.1 GCA_030038645.1 Gammaproteobacteria bacterium | reverse complement strand
ACGACATCGGCGTCGCCGTCTCGACGGACCGGGGGCTCATCGTGCCGATCGTGCGCGACGCGGACACGAAGAGCTTCGCGCAGATCGAGAAGGAGATCGCCGCGTATGCGGCCCGCGCCCGCGACGGCTCGATCGCCATCGAGGATCTGACCGGGGGCACGTTCACCATCACGAACGGCGGGGTGTTCGGCTCGCTGCTGTCGACCCCGATCGTCAATGCGCCGCAGAGCGCGATTCTCGGGATGCACAAGATCCAGGAGCGCCCGGTCGCGATGAGCGGCGCCGTCGCGATCCGGCCGATGATGTACCTCGCGCTCACCTACGATCACCGCATCATCGACGGGCGCGATGCGGTGCAGTTCCTCGTCGCGGTCAAGGAGAGCCTCGAGGATCCCGCGCGCATGCTGCTCGGCCTGTAGGGCGCCATGGCCGACGCGTTCGATGTAATAGTCATCGGCGGCGGGCCCGCGGGGTACCCCGCGGCGATCCGGACCGCGCAGAACGGGCTCACCGTCGCGTGCATCGACGAGTGGAGAAATCACGACGGCAGCGCCGCCTTCGGCGGCACGTGCCTCAACGCCGGCTGCATCCCCTCCAAGGCGCTGCTCGAATCGACGGAGCTCTACCACCGCCTGCGTGAGGAGTTCGCGGTCCACGGCATTCGCGCCTCGGGCGTCGAGCTCGACCTTGCGGCCATGCAGAAGCGCAGGGCGGACATCGTCAGGAAGATGACCGACGGGATCGCCGCGCTGTTCAAGGCGGGCGGCGTGACGCCCCTGCAGGGTCACGGCAAGCTGCTTCCCGGCAAGCGTGTCGAGCTCACGGCGCACGACGGAGCGCGGCGCGAGCTCACGGCGAAGCACGTCGTGCTCGCGAGCGGGTCCGCGCCGATCGAGCTCGCGGCTGCGCCGTTCGACGGCCAGCGCATCATCGACTCGTGGGATGCGCTCGAGCTCGGGGCGGTGCCCAAGCGCTTAGGTGTCATCGGCGCCGGCGTGATCGGGCTCGAGCTCGGGAGCGTCTGGCGGCGCCTCGGGAGCGAGGTGATCGTGCTCGAGGCGCTCACGGAGTTCCTCGCGGCCGCCGATCAGCAGCTCGCGCGCGAGGCGCTGCGCCAGCTCAAACGGCAGGGGCTCGATATCCGGCTCGGGGCCAAGGTCACGGGCGCGAAGGTCACGGGCGGCGGCGCCGGCGGCGGTGCGACCGGCGCGGTGGAAGTGTCCTATTCCGATGCGAAGGGAGAGCAGCGCATCACCGTGGACACACTCATCGTCGCGGTGGGGCGGCGGCCTTTCACGCGCGACCTGCTCGCGCCCGGCACCGGCGTCGCGCTCGACGAGCGCGGCTTCATCGTCGTGGACGATCACTGCCGCACGGGCGTCGAAGGCGTCTGGGCGGTCGGGGATTGCGTGCGCGGCCCGATGCTCGCGCACAAGGGCAAGGAGGAGGGGATCATGGTCGCGGACCTCATCGCCGGCCGGTACGGCGAGGTCAATTACCGCGCGATTCCCTCCGTCATCTACACGGCGCCCGAGATCGCGACGGTCGGGGCGAGCGAGGAGCAGGTCAAGGCGAGCGGTCGCGCGTACAAGGTCGGCGTGTTCCCGTTCCTCGCGAGCGGCCGCGCGCGCGCCATGGAGGCGACGGCCGGCTTCGTGAAGCTCATCGCCGCTCGCGACGACGATGAGATCCTCGGCGTGCACATCATCGGGCCGCTCGCCGGCGAGCTCATCGCGGAGGCGGTGCTCGCGATGGAGTACTCCGCGAGCAGCGAGGATCTGCAGCGCACGATGCATGCCCACCCGACCCTGTCGGAGGCCGTGCACGAGGCGGCGCTCGCGGCGGACAAGCGCTCGATCGACTCGATCAACAGGCCCTGAGCGCGGCGGCCGCCGGCTCCCGAACCCCATGATCCCGAATCTCACCCTGCGGGACATTCGCGAGGCGCACGAGCGGATCCGCCCCTTCATCCGTCGCACTCCCGTGATGACCAGCTCCTCGCTCGATGAGCTCGCGGGCGCGCGGCTGTATTTCAAATGCGAGAACTTCCAGAGGACGGGCGCGTTCAAGGCTCGCGGCGCCCACAACGCCGTCTTCTCGCTCACCGGCGAGGAGGCGGCCCGCGGCGTCGTCACGCATTCCTCGGGCAATCATGGAGCGGCCGTGGCCCTCGCCGCGCGCAGCCGGGGCATTCCGGCGTTCGTCGTGATGCCCACGACCGCCGCGGAAGTGAAGAAGAGTGCCGTCGCCCGCTACGGCGGGCGCGTGACGCTCTGCGAGCCGACCCAGGAGTCGCGCGAGAGCACGGCGCGGCGCATCGCGGCCGAGACCGGCGCGCACTTCGTGCATCCCTACAACGATCTCAGCGTCATCGCGGGCCAGGGCACCTCGGCGCTCGAGTTGCTCGAGGAGGCGCCGGAACTCGACGTCATCGTCTGCCCGGTCGGCGGCGGCGGCCAGCTGAGCGGAGTCGCAGTCGCCGCCAAGGCGCTGCGCCCCGGCATCCGCGTCGTCGGCGCCGAGCCCGCGGCGGCGGACGACGCGCAGCGCTCGCTTCGCGCGGGACGGCTGATCTCAGGCGGCAATCCCCAGACCATCGCCGACGGCCTGCGCAGCTCGCTCGGGGAGCTGAGCTTCGCGCTGATCCAGGCTCACGTCGACGATATCGTCACGGCGGGCGAGGACGCGATCGTCCGGGCGATGCGGCTCGTCTGGGAGATCATGAAGATCGTCATAGAGCCTTCGGCGGCCGTTCCCGTCGCCGCGCTGCTCGATCGGGCGCCGCCCGCCGCAGGCCGGCGGGTCGGCGTGATCCTCTCCGGCGGCAACGTCGACATGGATCGGCTGCCGTGGCTCGCAGGACAGCCCCCGGCGCCCGGCTAGACGCCGGCGCGCGCTAGACGCTCACTCCCGGATGCCACAGCCCGACGATGCCGATGATGATCAGATAGATCGCGACGATGTAATTGAGGAGCCGGGGGATGATCAGGATCAGGATGCCGGCGATGAGGGCAATGAGCGGTCCGATGCTGACGGTGAAGTGCATGGCTCGAGCCTTTCTGACATCGCGCTCGTAGAGCGCACCTCGGCTATACGAACCACAGCGCGTCAAGTTCCGCAAGGGCTCGCGCGCCGGGTGAGCAGCTCCCGCACGTGGGCGGGGTCGACCGGATAGGCGATCGTCCGGTGGAGGTTGAAGGGCACGAGCCTCCCTTTGAGCAGCGCGAGGCGGTGAGGCGCCACGGCGAACACCCGCAGCATCGCCGGCCAGCGGCGCTCGGCCTCGCCGAGCAGCGCGAGGCCCGAGCCGTCCTCGAGCCGCTCGCAGGCGATGAGCAGGTCATAGCGCTTCGGGCGCAGCAGATCGATGCAGCGGGCCTTCGTGGTCGCAACGTCGAGGGCGAGCGGCCGCAGCCCACAGGCCACGGCTTCGAGCAGATTCTCATCGCGATCGGCGAGGAGCGCGCGCATGGACTCGCTTCAACGGATCTCCGGCGCGCACTACACCCTGTGCCCCGGCTCGGCGCGACGCTTGGAGTCACAGTCCAGGACGGCTTTGCATGCTGCAATGCAGCATTTGTGTCACTGTGTCCGTTGCACCGTGAGGACGTTCGGCACCTCCTTGAAGCGCCGAGTGAGCCGCGCCAGCTGTTCGAGGTCGTGCACGGCGAGGCGCACGGCGACGTGAGCGGTCCCGGCGCTGCGGTCCGTCGTGGTGTTCAGCGCCTCGATGCTCAGGTGCTCCTGTGTGATGAGGTCCGTGAGGTCCCGCACCAGTCCCCGCCGGTCGTACGCCGCGACGGCCAGCTCGACCGTCAGCAGCTCTCCATCGCCGTGCGTCCAGTCCACCTCGAGGATGCGCTCCGGCTTCAAGGCCTGCATCCGGGCGAGGCTCGGGCAGCCTCGCAGGTGGATGGTGACGCCGCGGCCGACGGTTACGTAGCCGACGATGGGCTGCGGGCGAATGGGCGCGCAGCACCGGGCGAGCGTGATCGGCAGATCGCCGACGCCCTCGATCTCGACGGGGCTGCGGCGCCTCGCGGGTGCCCGCCGCAGAGCGCGCTTGAGCTCCGGCGCCGCGCGATGCAGATGCCGCGCAACGGCCTGAGAGAGCTGAGTCGCGGTGACGGCGCCTTCGCCGAGCAGCTGGTACAGATCATCGGCGTTCTGCGCTCCGAGCTCCTGCACGAGGGCCGCGAGCAGATCGGGCCCCGCGCCCGCGCGGGTGAGCTCGCGCTCGACGATGGATCGGCCGGCGGCGCGGTTGTCGACGCTGTCCTGGCGCCGGAACCACGCGCGGACCTTCGAGCGGCTGCGGGAGGAGGCGAGGTAGCCGAGCTCGGGCGCGAGCCAGTCGCGGCTCGGAGCCGGATGCTTGCCGGCGATGATCTCGACGACCTCGCCGTTGCTCAAGGCGTGGGTGAGCGGAACGATGCGGCCGTTCACCTTCGCGCCGCGGCAGCGGTGGCCGAGGTCGCTGTGCACGTGATACGCGAAATCGAGAGGCGTCGATCCGCGGGGCAGGTCCACCACCTCGCCTTTCGGCGTGAGCGCGTAGACGCGGTCGGCGAACAGCTCGGCGCGCATGCGCTCGAGGAAGTCGCGGTCGGCCTCGGCGGCCTCAGCGACCGCGTCCGCCTCGGGGGGCTGCAGCAGCCGCCGCACGGCCTCGATCTTGCGCTCGTAGCCTAGGTCGCGCGCGCCGCCTTCCTTGTACTGCCAGTGCGCCGCGACGCCGAGCTCGGCATGGCGGTGCATCTCGCGCGTGCGGATCTGAACCTCGACGGTGAGGCCGCTCGGGCCGACGATCGCCGTGTGGATGGAGCGGTAGCGGTTGCCCTTCGGCGTTGCGATGTAGTCGTCGAACTCGCTCGCAATGTAGGGCCAGCGGCCGTGCACCAGCCCGAGGGCGGCGTAGCAGTCGCTCACCGACTCGACGATGATGCGCACCGCGCGGATGTCGAAGATCTGGCCGAACGGAAGCTGTTTGCGCTGCATCTTGCGATAGATGCTGTAGATGTGCTTCGGACGGCCGTAGACCTCCGTGGCGATCCCGGCCGCCGCGAGCTCGCTGCGGAGCAGGGCGCAGAAGGACTCGATGTAGCGCTCCCGATCCGCGCGCGTCTCGTTGAGCGCGGCGGCGATCCGGCGGTACTCCTCGGGCTGCAGGTAGCGGAACGCGAGATCCTCGAGCTCCCATTTGAGCTGCCAGACGCCGAGGCGGTTGGCGAGCGGTGCGAAGACGGCGCGTGCGGCGAGCGCCGCGCGCTCGCGGTCGGGGGGCGCGAGCGCTGCCGCGTGCCTCAGCCGCACGAGCTCCATTGCGAGGCGCGCGAGCACTAGCCGCGGATCGCTCACCACGGCGATCAGCATCTTGCGCACGCTCTCGGCCTGGTGCGCATCGAGTCCCTGCGCCGGGGACCAGCCTGCGGGCAGCCCGAGCTCGCCGAAGCGCGAGAGATCCGTCGCGATGCGCGCGGCATCGGCCCCCACGAGCCGCGAGAGGGCTTCGGCCGTCAGCCCGGAACGGCCGACGGCCGGCAGCAGGAGCGCAGCCTTCGCGAGGTCCGCGTCGGAGGACAGCGTGCCGATCAGCTCGGCGGCCTCGCTCGCCTCGGCGAGCGAGGGCTGAGGCAAGAGCAGCGCGTGCTCGAGGGCCGAGCGCACGCCGGCGATCGAGCTCAGGATTTCCAGAGGGCAGAGTTGAGCGGTTTGCACGGGTGCCCCGCGTGCGCCGGGCAGTCCGAGGCGTGTCGTGGAGCCCACTTTGCCGCTATGATACGCGCTCGAGCCGCGGCGCGGCGCCGATGCCGGCCTCAACCTGTGTACCGCGTACGATACGAAGGCTACGGCCCCGGCGATTCCGCGGTGCTGGTCGACTGTCTCACCGACGACCCCGATCGGACGGCCTCGGCGGTTCGCGCAGCGTTCCGGGGCCATGGCGGGTACCCGGGGGCCGCGGGGTCGGTCGCCTACCTCTTCAACGAGGTGGGACGGCTCGAGTACCCTGCGGGCGCACGGCTCGACTCCCGCCTCGGGCTCGCCTGGGAGGCGGGCGCGGAGGACGTTGTCGTGAGGGGGGATGGATCGGTCGAGGTGCTGACGGATCCCGCCGAGCTCGAGGCCGCGCGCGCGAGGCTTGCGCGCGCCGGCTGCGAGGCGGCCGCGAGCGAGGTCACCTGCCGCCCGTCCGTGACGGTGGAGCTTTCCGGCGAGGCGGCGGCCGAGATGGCGGAGCTGCTGCGGGCGCTGCGGAGTCTCGACGGCGTGCGGAGCGTCTATACGAATGCCGAAGCGGCGGGCGAGCTCCTGGCGGGCGTTTGATCCGGGCGAGGCGGCTGCGGAGCCGCTGCGGCTCGCCCCGAGCAGCCGGGAGTCCGTTCGAATTCTGGGACTCGATCCCGGGTCGAGGCGCACGGGTTACGGTCTAATCGAGTGCCGGGGCTCCGATGCGGCGCACGTCGCGCACGGGTGCATCGTCCTGAAGGACACGAGCGTCGCGCAGCGCCTGCGCGCCATTTTCGAGGCGGTGGAGGAGCTCATCGCGAAGCACCGGCCGGACGAGGTCGCCGTGGAGCGGGTATTCGTGAATCGCAACGCGGACAGCGCCCTGAAGCTCGGGCAGGCGCGCGGCGCGGCGCTGAGCGCCGTTCCCCGCGGCACCTCCGTGTTTGAATACGCGCCCCGCACCGTGAAGATGGCCGTGGTGGGATTCGGCGGCGCGGACAAGGGGCAGGTGGCTCACATGATGAGGGCGCTGCTCGGGCTCTCCGGGCGCCTCGCGGCCGATGCGTCCGACGCCCTCGCGGTGGCGGTCTGTCACGCGCACTCGCGCCACGTGCTCGGCGGGGCGAGCGGGATCAGCGGGCCCGGCGCGGCCGGCGGGCTCGGCGGGCCGCACGGATGAGGCCGCCCGCATGATCGGCTCGCTTCAGGGCCGCATCGCCTCGAAGACCCCGCCGCAGCTCACGATCGATGTGGGCGGAGTGGGCTACGAGCTCGAGGCTCCGATGTCCACGTTCTTTCACCTGCCGGCGGTCGGCCACGAGGTGCGCCTGCTCACGCACCTCGTCGTGCGCGAGGACGCTCACGTGCTCTACGGGTTCGGGTCCGAGGAGGAGCGGTGGCTGTTCCGCAGCCTCCTCAAGGTCTCGGGCGTCGGGCCGAAGATCGCGCTCGCGCTGCTCTCCGGCCTCTCCGTCGAGGCCTTCGCGCTCTGCATTCGCGGTCAGGACGCCGCGGCGCTCACGCGCGTGCCCGGCATCGGCCGCAAGACGGCGGAGCGGCTGATCGTCGAGATGCGCGACCGGCTCGGCGCAGCCGAGGGAGACGGCGCGCAGGGCGGCGCGCGGCCGCCGGCAGCGAGTCCGGAGGGTGAGGCGTTCGACGCCCTGGTGGCGCTCGGCTACAAGCCCGCGGAGGCGACCCGCTTGCTGAAAGCCGCGGGCCCCGGTACACACTCGACCGAGGAGCTGATCCGGCGGGCCCTGCAGGGCGCCGCGCGAGACTGAGGTACGCTCATTTGGAACCCGAGAGAGTCGTGAGCCCCGCCGTCCGCCCGGACGATGAGGCGATCGAGCGAGCCATTCGCCCGCGCCGCCTCGAGGAGTACATCGGCCAGGCGCACGTGAAGAGGCAGCTCGAGATCTTCGTGAGCGCGGCGCGCCAGCGCGGCGAGGCGCTCGACCATGTGCTGATCTTCGGGCCG
>JASHSR010000317.1 GCA_030038645.1 Gammaproteobacteria bacterium | reverse complement strand
TCGAGGTCGCCGCGTAAGATGCGACCGCCGGGACCCGAGCCGGGCACCTCCGAGAGGTCGACGCCCGCCTCGCGCGCGCGGCGGCGAATGGCCGGTGAGGTGAGCACGGGGCCGCTCCGCGCGGCGGCCGGCTCGGCGCTCGCGGTGCTCTCTCCAACCTGCGCGGCAGAACTCTGAGCTGCGGAACCCTGCGCTGCGGAGCCATCAGCCGCAGAGCCTCGAGCTGCGGAGTCCTCAGCCGCGGAGCCCTGAGCCGGGACTTCCGTCGCCACGGCGCTCGACGCCGGAGCCGCCGTCTCGAACACCGCGAGCTCCGAGCCCACCGGCACGCGGTCGCCGGGCGCGCCGCTGAGCGACACCACGCGGCCGGTGACTGGGGCAGGCACCTCCACGGTCGCCTTCTCCGTCATGACCTCGACGAGCGCCTCATCCTCGGCGATCGTCTCCCCGGGCTTCACGCGCCAGGAGACGATCTCCGCATCGACCGTGCCTTCGCCGAGATCCGGCAGCTTGAAGACGACGCGGCTCATGCGGCCTCCATGACGGCCTTGATGGCCGCCGCGATGCGGCTCGGGCCGGGGAAATACTCCCACTCAAAGGCATGCGGATAGGGAGTGTCCCACCCCGTCACGCGCTGGATCGGCGCCTCGAGGTGCCAGAAGCACTCCTCCTGCACCGTGGCGGAGAGCTCCGCGCCGAAGCCGCTGAAGCGCGTCGCCTCGTGGACGACGACGCAGCGCCCGGTCTTGCGGACCGACTCGCACATCGTGTCGGTGTCGAGCGGCACGAGCGTGCGCAGGTCGATGATCTCCGCGTCGACCCCGGTGAGGCGCACGGCCGCCTCCGCGACGTGCACCATCGTTCCATAGGCGAGGATCGTCACGTCCGCTCCAGCGCGGACGATCTCGGCCCGGCTCAAGGGAACCGTGTAATGCCCCGCGGGCACCTCGCCCTTCGGATGCGTGCTCCAGGGCACCGCGGGCTTGTGCCAGTCGCCGTCGAAAGGCCCGTTGTAGAGGCGCTTTGGCTCGAAGAAGATCACGGGGTCGTCGTCCTCGATCGAGCTCACGAGCAAACCCTTCGCGTCGTAGGGATTCGAGGGCATCACGACCTTGATCCCGCAGACGTGGGTGAAGATGCCCTCGGGGCTCTGCGAGTGGGTCTGACCGCCGCGGATGCCGCCTCCGCAGGGCATGCGCACCGTCACCGCGGCCGAGAAATCGCCCGCCGTGCGATAGCGCAGGCGAGCGAGCTCGCTCACGATCTGATCGAAGGCGGGATAGACGTAGTCGGCGAACTGGATCTCCGCGACGGGCCGCAAGCCATTGACCCCCATGCCGATCGCGGCCGCGACGATGCCCCCCTCGGCGACGGGTGTATCGATCACGCGGTGCTCGCCGTACTTGCGCTGCAGCCCTTCGGTGCAGCGGAACACGCCGCCGAAGTAGCCGATGTCTTGTCCCATCACTACGACCCCCGGATCGCGCCCGAGCATGACGTCCAGCGCGGAATTGACCGCCTGGACCATGTTCATCTGAGGCACGGGCGAGCCTCCGGCACGGATCAGCCTCCGAGCATGGCCTTGAGCTCGTTGCGCTGGCGCACGAGGCTCTGCGGCATGTCCTTGAAGACATCCTCGAACAGCGTCGCGGGATCGAGGGAGGGACCCTCGCTCAGCGTTCCGTACTTCGCCGATTCCTTCCAGCAGTCCACGATGTGCGCATCGAGCTCCCTCTCGAGGCTCTCTTGCCGCTCGGCCGACCACTCCCCGAGCGCGATGAGATGCCGCTCGAGCCTCGCGAGAGGATCGCCGAGCGGCCAGGCGTGCCCCTCCTCGCGCGGCCGGTACCGCGAGGGATCGTCGCTCGTCGAATGCGCCGACGCCCGGTACGTCACGTGCTCGATGAGCGTCGGGCCGCCGCCGCGCCGCGCGCGCTCCGCCGCCCACTGCGTGACGGCGAAGACGGCCAGGAAATCGTTACCGTCGACGCGGATGCCCGGAATCCCGTAACCCGGGCCGCGTGCCGCGAACGTGCGGAGCTCCCCGCCGGCGATCCTCTGGGACGTGGAGATCGCCCATTGATTGTTCACGACGTTGAGGAGGACGGGCGCCTGGTAGACCGCCGCGAACGTGAGCGCGTGATGGAAGTCCGCCTCGGCGCTCGCGCCCTCGCCGATCCAGCTCGAGGCGAGCCGGTCCTCCCCCTTGAGCGCGGCGGCCATCGCCCAGCCGACGGCCTGCGGGAACTGCGTCGCGAGATTGCCGGAGATCGAGAAGATGTTCCCGCTCGCCCAGTGATACAGCACGGGCATCTGCCGGCCCTTGCACATGTCCCGCGTGTTGGAGAGGCATTGGCACATCAGGTCGACGAGGCTGCGCCCGCGCGCGATGTACAAGCCCTGATTGCGGTAGGAGGGGAACAGCATGTCATCCGGGCGCAGCGCCATGGCGCCCGCGACCGAGACGGCCTCCTCGCCGGTCGACTTCACGTAGAAGGAGATCCGGCCCTGGCGCTGGATCCGCTGCATCCGGTCGTCGAAGCGGCGCGTGAGCACCATGTGGCGCAGGCCGACCTGCAGGTCCTCGGGGTCGAGGTGCCGATTCCAGGGGCCGACGGCCCGGCCCTCGTCGTCGAGCACGCGAACCATCTCGCTCGCGAGCGGCTCGATTGCCGCGAGCGGCGCGGTCGTTTCCGGACGCGCCACGCTCCCGGCGGCGGAGGTCCTCAAGTAGCTGAAGTCGGGCGGCTCGCCGGGCCGGGCGGGAGACGGCGGGATGTGGAGCCGTGATGCGCGCGCCGCCATGAGCTCAAACCGGCGTCAACCATCCGTACTTGTCCGCGGACTCGCCGCGCTGGATGGAGATGAGCGCGGCGCGCAGAGCTCGCGTGTGGGGCCCGACTTCGCCGGTCCCGACACGGAACTCTCGGCCCTGGTGGATGAGCGTCCCAACGCCCGCGAGCACCGCCGCCGTTCCGGACAGCACGGCCTCGCCGTCGGCGATCCACCGTAGGGTCTCGTCGACGTCGAAGATGCGTTCACTCACCTCGTACCCGAGGTCGCGGGCGAGCGTCAGCGCGGAGTCGCGGGTCACCCCGTGCAGGAAAGTGGTGTCGAGCCCTCGCGTCAAGATGTGCTTGTCTCGAATCAAGAGAAAGTTCGCCGCTCCGGTTTCCTGGACCTGGCCGCCCGGGCAGAACAGCACCTGATCGGCCCCGTAGTCCCGGCGCGCCGCAAGAGTCGGACCCAGGGCGGCGGCGTAGTTGCCCCCCGTCTTGACCATGCCCAGATGCGGAGCGGTCCGGGAGCTGAGCTCCACGGAGATGCGTAGCGGCCTCAGGCCGCCCGCAAAGTAGTCCCAGACGGGGCTCGCGAGCACCACGAGGCAGGCCTCGGAGGTCGGAGTGCCTGCCGCGCCGATGTTGGGCACGGTCCCGAACAGCACGGGCCGCAGGTAAAGCGCCCCGGGCGCCTCCGGCACATCGCCCCTGCACCGATCGACCAGGCCGAGCACCATCCGCTTGACCTGCGCCGCATCGGGCTCCGGCAGCATGAGCAGCCGCGCGCTCTGGCGCAGCCGCTCGACGTGCCGTTCGAGCCGGAAGACGTGAACGCCGCCGTCCGCCCGACGGTAGGCCTTGAACCCCTCGAAGCAGGAGCTGCTGTAGTGCAGCGCATGCGCCGCGGGATGAATCGGCAAGGGAGCCGTCGGCTGCACGCGCTCCGGCGACCACTTTCCGTCCCGGTACCACGCGATCGACATCGAATCCGTCAGCACGCTGCCGAAGGGCGCCTGACGCAGAGCGCTCGTGTCCATGCGCTCGATTATAAAGCCCTCCCGCAGGCTGCGTCGTCCGTGGTGCGGACCGGCCGCGCGGCCTCGGGGGTACACGTCATAGCGGCCTCGAGCGGACCGTCAGCACGATTCTTTTAAGGAGCGCGGTCGACAATAACATGGGTCTTGACCACACGAGTTCCATCGACGATCGCCTGGCTGTCTTTCTCGCCACGCCTTGGACGTAAAAACCACCCGTAGCGAGGGTTACACTGCGCGTGTACATACGATGGGTCATCAGAGGTATTGAACCACTTGGTTTCGATGCTTTTTGCAGGGTCCAAGGCCTGTGCGATCGTGAAGTCTCCGTTGCACGACCAAAGAGAAAGCCGCACTCTGACGGCTTGCAGATGCCAGCCGCACTTGCCCGACATAAACCGGTCCGCGACCAGCATTCCAGAATATTGATTGCCGTTCCACGTAAGCACAATCGGGAGTGCGACTGTTAACGGCATCGGTGTCCCTTCGAACGCACCACCGCTGTAGAGCGGAGATTTCCAACAGTCATCCGCTACCCGTGCTTGATATATCGCGCTCATCTGAAACCCGACGCCCTGAGGTGATACTGTTCCCTGTACCGTAATGTCGTGCTTTGGCGCAGGATTGATCTTTGGATACTTGTCGTTGTGAGGAGCGAGCAGTGGGGACCCGAGGTGCGTGCAGCCTACGGTGAGCGTGCATATTGCTGTAAAGAGCCAACGCCCAGTGCGACCTGGTGAGTTCATGATTAAACCGTCGAGCCATGGAAAAGGCATCGAGTGATAATATCCGGAACCGTGAACGCCGCGCTCGCGGGCGGCCCGGCCGTTGCGCCTCGGCGAGCACGATCGCGGCGGCGGCTCATGGGGGTGCCGTGTGGAGACGGGTCCGGAACAGAGCTTCGACTTCATCGTGGTCGGCGGGGGGACTGCCGGTTGCGCGCTCGCGGCCCGGCTGTCGGAAGATCCGAGCCGGACGGTGTGCCTGATCGAAGCCGGTGGCTCGGGCCGCAGCCCGGTCGTCGATGTCCCAGCCGCAGTCTCGATGGTGCAGCGCTCCGCAACGCTCAACTGGCGCTTCCAGACCGTGCCGCAGCCGAACCTCAACGGCCGGCGCATCCCGGTGCCTCGCGGCCGGGGGCTCGGAGGCTCGGCGCTCATCAACGGAATGGTGTACTTCCGAGGGCACCCGCGCGACTACGATGACTGGGCGAGATCGGGCGCGCCCGGCTGGAGCTACCGAGAGGTCCTGCCGTACTTCTGCAAGAGCGAGAACAACGAGAATTTCGGGCCGTCGTCCTTTCACGGGCGCGGCGGCGCGATGAACGTCCGGAGCGTCACGCGGCCGAACCCGCTCAACTTCGCGTTCTTCCAGGCGATCGGGGGGCTCGGCGTTCCCGCGCGCCCCGATTTGAACGGCGGGGAGACCGAGGGCGTCGCGCTGCGCCAACTCTCGATCCGCGGGGGCACGCGCGAGACCACCGCGAGCGCGCTGCTACGTCCGGCGATGAGGCGGCGGAACCTCACCGTCCTGACGCGTGTTCGTGCCACGCGGATCGCTCTCGATGGCCGCCGTGCGGCGGCGGTCGAAGCTCAATCGGAGCGAGGTCCCCTCACCCTGCGCGCGCGCCGGGAAATCATTCTTTCCGCGGGGTCGATCCACTCGCCGCAGCTGTTGATGCTCTCCGGAATCGGAGACGGCGAGCACTTGAGATCGGTGGGGATCGACGTGCGCCATCACCTTCCGGGCGTCGGCCGCAACCTGCACGATCACCTTGCAAGTCCGGTTCACATGCTGACCGCGCACCCCGACCCGTATGGGATCTCGGCGCGCGCCATGCCGCGCAATCTCGTGAACGTCGCCGAGTATCTGTTGCTCCGAGCCGGGCCGCTCGCGAACAACATCTTCGAGTCCGCTGCCTTCGTGAAGACCGTAGCGGGTCTCGATCGGCCGGACGTGCAGCTCGTCTTCCAGCCCGCGAAGCGGCCGCCGCCGTCGTTTCCCTTTCCTTTCGGCCACGGCTTCGCCTTGAGCCCGGTCGGACTCTATCCCCGCAGCCGCGGACGCATCACGCTCGCGAGCCCCGACCCGCTCGAGGCGCCACTCATCGACCCGAACCTGCTCTCGGTTCCCGAGGACGTGGAGCCCCTCGTGCGCGCGATTCGCTTGATCCGGCGGATCTTCGCGTCGCCCCCCTTCGCGAAATATCGCGCCGAGGAAGTCGTCCCGGGGGCCGCGGCCCAAACCGACGCCGACCTCGTCGCGTACATCCGCGCCCAGGCCTACACGGTGCATCATCCGGTCAGCACGTGCCGCATGGGAACCGATGAGTCGGCCGTCGTCGATCCGCAGCTGCGCGTCGTCGGACTGGACGGCTTGCGCGTGGCGGACGCCTCCGTGTTCCCTTCGATCATCGGAGGCAACACGAACGCGGTCGTCGTGATGGTCGCCGAGAAGGCGGCGGACCTGATCCTGGGGCGTCCCCCGCTTCCGCCGGCTGTGCTCGACGAGGGGCCCCG
The DNA here is from genome assembly GCA_030038645.1 of Gammaproteobacteria bacterium. Classification (GTDB taxonomy): domain Bacteria; phylum Pseudomonadota; class Gammaproteobacteria; order Steroidobacterales; family Steroidobacteraceae; genus JASHUC01. Next base: position 4,544 of record JASHSR010000317.1, on the reverse strand, counting down.
CGTCGCGCAGGACGGCGAGCAGCGAGCGACCGCTGCCGAGATGGCGCCTCGACACCACGAGACGGCGCCTTGACTCCACGAAGTGTCGCTGTGACCTCACCAGATGGCGATGCGACCCCAGCTGAACGGAGAAACCCATGCCGGAACCTCTGAGCGCCAGCGAGCGCATCGAGATCGAGCGAGCCTGCGAGCGCCTCGTCTACGCCTACTCCCGTGCGCTCGATCTGGGAGATCTGAGCGGAGCGGCCGACTTCTTCGCCGAGAACGGCTCGATGTCGCGCCCGATGACGCCGGATCAAATCATCCAGGGCCGCGAGACCATCCGCGCATCGCTCCTCACGCGCCCGAAGACGCTGCTGACGAAGCATCTCGCGACCAACATCCTGATCGACGTGGAGAGTCGCGACGCGGCGCGCGGCATCTCTTATCTCACGATGGTCGCGACGACCCCAGGCGACGCCAAGCCGCCTTTCGACTCGCAGGGCCCGATCTACTTCGGCGAATTCAAGGACCGCTTCGTGCGCGAGCGCGGCGCGTGGAAGTTCCTCGAGCGCCGCGGGTCGATCCAAATGAAGTTCGCGGGCGCGGCGCTGCGGTAGCGGAAGACGTCGTGTTCTGACGTCGCGACTGACGTCAGTCACTCAGCAAATGCGGCTCGAGCGAAATGCGCAGGCACGCGCTGACCTCTATAATTGATCGCCATGAAACCGAAGCCCGCCCAGCTGAGCTCAGCGGAGTATATCGACTGGGAATCCAAGAGCCCCTTCAAACACGAGTACGTCGACGGCGAGATCTACGCCATGTCAGGCGCGACGCGCCGGCATAATTTGATCGCATCGAATCTTGTTGAGCACGCGCGAGCGGCGGGCCGCCGTCGTGGATGCCAGATCTTTGGCTCCGACATGAAGGTCCACGTCGAGGCGCGCAACAGCTTTTATTATCCGGATCTCAGCGTCTGCTGCGATCCAAGCGATCGCCACGAACTCTACTTGGTGCGGCCGTGCTTCATCGTCGAGATTGTCTCCCCCTCCACCGCGGCCATCGACCGGAGGGAGAAGCGCGTGAGCTACTCGACCCTCGCGTCGCTGCGCGAATACGCGATCGTCGACCAAGACAGAATGCGGGTGGAACTCTATCGGCGGGAGAGCGAAGATCGGCGGGGAAGTGCAGCGGGCGACGTTCTCGACGATCGTGGCGACTATACTGGGCGACCCTCTCCCCAACGACGTCGTACGGCGACGTCCGCCACTCGCTCATCGCGCTCAAACAACGCGGGATACAACGCCGGCTCATCCGGATTTTGCGAATAACTCCATCAACAGATCACATTCGCAAGTTTCAAACGGCGCCAACCTGAACTACGCTGCGATCCGATCCTGCGGTAAAGCAGGCTGTTGACTACGCGCGCCCGAGGTTTAGGATCGACCGATGCAAGCTGAGTCGCTTGTGGTGCTGGAGAAGGCGGATGTGCCTCCGCGACAGGCGCAGGCATTCGTCCACGCAATCGAGATCGAGATGAACGTGGCGCTCAATACGTTGGCGACGAAACAGGACGTTTCCGCGCTTCGGGAAGAAATGGCGGACATGCGCCGCGGTTTCGACGGGAAGATCGACGCGCTGCGTGCCGACCTGCAAACGAAGATCAGCGGCGTGACCAGCGATCTGAAAGTTTTGCGTGCGGACCTGGAGACCAAAATCGGCGGTGCGAGCGGCGATCTGAAGGTGCTGCGCGCCGACCTGGGGACGCAAATCGGAAGCGTGCACGCGGGCCTGGAGGCGAAAATCGGAAGCGTGCGCACCGCCTTGGACGCGAAAATAGAGAGTGTGCGCACCGACTTGGGGGCGCAAATCGGAAGCGTGCGCACCGACCTGGACGCGAAAATAGAGAGTGTGCGCACCGACCTGGAGGGGAAAATCGGAAGCGTGCGCACCGACCTGGAGGCAAAAATAGAAAGTGTACGCACCGCCTTGGACGCGAAAATAGAGAGTGTGCACACCGACCTGGAGGGAAAAATCGGAAGCGTGCGCACCGACCTGGGGGCAAAAATAGAAAGTGTACGCGCCGCCTTGGACGCGAAAATAGAAAGCGTGCACGCCGAGCTACGAACGACGAGAGAAGAGCTGCGCAAGGAAATGCAGGCCCTGCGCGCAGAGTTCCACGCAAGCGTGAACCGCGCGACGTGGCAGTTGGGCGGATTGATCGTAACACTGATGGGCGTACTGTTCGGAATGGTCTACTTCTACCTTGGACACAACGTGCACTGAGTTTCGCCCCTCGGCGCAGCGATCCTGGCGCTTTCGACCCATCTCCTCCCCCGAAACCCGGTGCGCGAGCGCCGCGCGCTCAATGCACGGCCGCGCTCTCGAGCGCACGCGCGACCGCGTCGTGTTTGATCTCCCCATCCTCGATGTTGAGACCCCGAGCGAGGTGCGGATCGCGCTTGAACGCAGCCTCGCAGCCGTGATCGGCCAGCGCGCGGACGAACGGTAACGTCGCGTTGGTGAGGGCGTAGGTCGAGGTGCGCGGCACGACGCCCGGCATGTTCGTGACGCAGTAGTGGATCACGCCGTCCACGGTATACGTCGGCGCGGCATGAGTGGTCGGCCGACTGGTCTCAACGCAACCGCCCTGGTCGATCGCGATGTCGACGATCACCGAGAGCGGCTTCATCTCCGCCACCATGGCGCGCGTGACGAGCTTCGGGGCCGCCGCGCCGGGGATCAGCACCGCGCCGATGAGCACGTCGGCCTCCGCGACGAGCTGCTCGATCGCCTCCGCGGTCGAGTACGCGGTCTTCAGGCGGCTTCCGTACTGCGCGGCGAGCTCGCGCAGCCTCTTGTGCGAGCGGTCGACGACGGTCACGTCGGCCTGCAGGCCGACCGCCATCTCGATCGCCTGGCTGCCGGCCACCCCACCGCCGAGCACGACGACCTTCGCGGGTGCAACGCCCGGCACGCCGCCGAGCAAGATGCCGCTGCCGCCGCTCGTCTTCTGCAGTGAGCTCGCGGCGACCTGGATCGACATCCTTCCGGCGACCTCGCTCATCGGAGTCAGAAGCGGCAACGAGCCGTCGGGCGCCGTCACGGTCTCGTATGCGATGGCGGTGGCGCCGGACTCCATGAGCGCCTGCGCCTGCGCAGGATCGGCCGCGAGATGCAGGAACGTGAACAGCACCTGTCCCTCGCGCAGCAGGCGGCATTCGGCGGGCTGCGGCTCCTTCACCTTGACGATGAGATCCGCGAAGCGAAACACCTCCGCCGCGCTGCGCGCGACCTTGGCGCCGGCCGCCTCGTACTGCAGGTCGAGGATGCCGACTCCCTCGCCCGCGTGAGCCTCGATCATCACTTGGTGGCCGCAGGCCACGAGCTCGCGCACGCCGGCGGGCACCAGGCCGACGCGGTACTCCTGGACCTTGATCTCGCGAGGCACTCCGATACGCATGGCAGCTCCCGTCGTAACTCCTTGATGTTGCAAGCTTATCGCGTAGATATGGGCATTCGCTTGCAATAGCTGTGGCCTGGGGCTTGAGATTCCGCAGAATCTTGCGCGAAAATCGATACTATCCACAGAAAGATCGAGAGCCAGGATGACCGCGCTGAAACTCGACCGTATCGATCGGGAGATCCTCGAAACCCTGCAGCGGGACGCCCGCATCACGAACGCCGCGCTCGCCGAGAAGGTGAGCCTCTCGGAGTCGGCGTGCCTGCGCCGGGTGCGCGCGCTCGAGCGCTCGGGACTCATCAGCGGCTACGGCGCGCGCATCGACCAGGAGAAGGCCGGGCTGCCGGTGAACGTCTTCGTGAGCATCACGCTCGACCGGCAGGATCAGACGGATCTACAGGCGTTCGAGGACGCGGTGCGAAAGATCCCGGAGGTCATGGAGTGCTACCTCATGTCCGGCGACTTCGACTATTTGCTCTGCGTCGCCGTCTCCGACACGGCGGACTTCGAGCGCGTGCATAGCCGCGAGCTCACGCGGCTGCCCGGCGTGGCGCGCGTGCATTCGAGCTTCGCCCTGCGCGCCGTCGCGCGCCTCAACGTCCTGCCGATTCGCTGAGCGCCTGCAGCCGAATCGGTCTGCTCGCCGGCGAACGGCCCGACGGACGGCGCGCTATCGGCTCGCCGTGCGGGTCTGCCATCCCCCGCCGAGCGCCTTGTAGAGCAACACGAGATCGCTCGAGACGGCGGTCGTCGCATCCGCGAGCGACAGCCGGTTCTGCTCGAGCGTACGCTCGGCGTCGAGCACTTCGATGAAGCTCGTGATGCCGCCCTCGTAGCGCTGCCGCGCAAGCGTCAACGCGTTGCCGCTCGCCTCGGCTGCCGCGGCGAGCGAGACCCGGCGGTCCTGATCCGCGCCGTAAGCGGCGAGAGCGTTCTCCACCTCGTGCAGCGCGCCGAGCACCGTGCGCGCGTAGTCGATCGCAGCCTCCTTCGCCCGCACGTCCTGCAGGCGAATCGTGGCGCGGCGCGCGCCGGCGTCGAAGATCGGCAGATCGATCGTCGGCCCGAGCGTCGCGAAGCGGCTCGCCGCCTCGATGAGCTC
>JASHSR010000316.1 GCA_030038645.1 Gammaproteobacteria bacterium | reverse complement strand
GTGGCGCCGCGCTGCGCCGACTGCCGCCATTTCTCCAATGCGCCGGAGTCGCTCGAAAGGCGGATCCCAGGACTGAAGGTGATGGGATCGGGATACGGCGCCGTCCGGGCCGAGGACGGACTGTGCACGCTCCACGGCCGCTATCTTTCCGCGTACTACAGGTGCGCACGCTTCGCGCGCGTCGCGGAGGGCTCGGTGGAATTCCGCCAAGTCCGGATTTAGGCCGTCGCCCGCGGAGAGAACGAGCCAGCAGGCCTCCGGGCCGCCGGCCTGCCCCTCGACCTCAAGGATCGCGATGCACCGAAGCCGGTGAGAACGCCGGCAGACACACCGCGACGTACTCCGCGCCCTCGGGCTCCGGCGTCGAATAGCGCACCCATTCCCCCGCCCGCACGATGACCGCCTGTCCCGCTTGGACATCGAGTCCGCTGCCGTCTTCGCTCTCGAGATGGAGCCTTCCCCGCAGCACGAGCGTGTACTCGTCGAAGTCGGGACGCTGGCCCGGCTCGAGCCATCCCGGAGGGCTCGCCATGCGGGCAATGCTGACGGACGGCGTCCCCGTGCGGACGTTCCCGACGAACTCCTCGATTCGCTTCGGCTTGGTGCCTGCCGCGGCGACCACGGCCGGCTCGGAGATCAGCTGAGGCATCGGTCCTCCTTTGCGCGCCGCCGCGCATCACGACGCCGGACTGTATCCGAGCCGTCGAGCCCGGCGCCAGCGCTCGGACGGAATCCCCTCATTCCTCGATTTCATTTGCCCGTGCCTGCGGGATTCGAAAGACTCTGCCAAATGCTGCGGCCGGAGCCAAGGGGCTTGAGGAGATTCCTCCGCTTCATGAAGACCGCGATGGAGGTGTCGGACGCGTTGGCGCGAATTGCGGAGAACGCGAATCGCACCCGATCGCGCGCGGTGCCCGTTCGAGAAGCCACGCACCGAGGATCATCGCCATGCAAAACTGGACGCAATGGCAGCGCGAAGTCCTGATGCTGTTGCGCAAGGACTTCCAGGAGGTTCTGCGCCACATCTCGTTGGACGACGTTGACTGGCCGTCGTGGCGCGACTTCTATCTCCAGGGGAGAACGCCACGCGCGGCGATCGACCGCGCTCTGGAGCGCGACCTGTAGCGGCGCGGCTCACGGTCGCTCGGTCGGCCGGCGTGTCCGCGAGTTGCCCTTGTAGCCACCGTCATGGCCGTCCTCGCGGTGCACGAGCTCGCAGAGCGGGCCGCCGGTGGTGGGCTGCCGGGACGCGAATGAGAGCAAAATCGAACGAGGGGGGGTTCAATCAGCGCGGCTCATTCGCAGTGCCCGGCGCCCTGCAATACGATATCGCGGCGAGCGCGAAAGACAAACAACACTTCGTTCGGCCTGCATAGCCGATTGGCATTGGACGCGATATCCTCGTTCCGCCAACGACGCCCATCGTCGTGAAGGTAGTCTGCCATGGCATCCCCGGCGTATCGGACAGCGCTCATCGTCGGATCCGGCGCCGGCCTCAGCGCCTCGCTCGCCCGTCTGCTGCGCGCAGAGGGTCTGCAGGTCGCCCTCGGCGCGCGCGATATCCGCAAGCTCGATAGCCTCGCCGCCGAGATCGGAGCGCTGCCCGTCGGCATGGATGCAGCCGACCGCGAGAGCGTGACCGCTGCGTTCCGGCTCGTCGAGACCCGCCTCGGCGCCCCCGACGTGGTGGTCTACAACGCAAGCGGACGCCTGCGCGGGCCCCTTGTGGATCTCGACGCGGCCGCCGTGCGCGCCACTCTCGATGTGACGGCTTACGGCGGGTTTCTGGTGGCTCAAGAAGCGGCGCGCCGGATGTTGCCGAAGGGCTCGGGCGCCATCCTGTTCACGGGCGCCTCGGCGAGCATCAAGGGATACCCCCAGTCGGCGCCGTTCGCGATGGGAAAGTTCGCGCTGCGCGGCCTCGCCCAGAGCATCGCTCGCGAGCTCGCGCCGCGCGGCATCCATGTCGCCCACTTCGTGATCGACGGCGGCATCCGTAGCGCCTCCCGCCCGGTGCCCGCGCACGCGCCCGACTCGCTCCTCGATCCCGATGCGATCGCGCGCACGTACCTGCACGTCCTGCGGCAGGACCGAAGCGCCTGGACCTGGGAAGTCGAGCTGCGGCCGTGGGTGGAGACGTTCTGAGGCGCCATGGAGAGGTTTTCAAGCAGCCCATGCCCTGGAGGCCCGAGATGAAGACTCCTCAGTTCCACTGCGGATCGCTCCGTGCGCTGCGCAACGGCTCGCGAGGCGGCGTGCTCGCCAGCCTGCGCGGCGCCTTGCGAGGTGGTCTGCTCGCCGGCGTACTCGCCGCCGTGTGCGCCGCGCCGATCGCCGCCCACGCGCAAGCGCAGGGGCAGGCGCACACGCTCGCGGCCCCGACGCTCGCAGAGATCTATGCAACCTTGCAGACGAAACGCTTCGTCGACTTGACCCACGCGTTCGCGCCCGGCATTCCGCATTGGAAGGGCTTCAAGGACGAGCGGATCCGCACGCTCGACACGATCGCGAAGGACGGATTCTGGGCGCAGGAGTTCACCCATCCCGGGCAATGGGGCACGCACGTCGATCCGCCCGCCCATTTCCACAACGGGCTGAGGACCGTCGATCAGATCCCCCTGCACCAGATGATCCTGCCTCTCGTGGTCCTCGACGTGCACGAGAAGGTCGCGCGCAATCCGGACTACGTGGTGACGATGGACGACGTGCGCGCCTGGGAAAGAAGGCACGGCCCCATTCCGGCCGGATCCTTCGTTGCCCTGCGCACGGACTGGTCGAAGCGCTGGCCCAGCCAGGCCGCCATGCAGAATGTCGACAGCAAGGGCGTCGCCCATTACCCGGGCTGGAGCCTGCCCGTGCTCAAGTATCTGTACGAGGTTCGCAAGATCGCCGCCTCCGGACACGAGACGACCGACACGGACCCGGGCCTCTCGACCAGCCGGGACGATTACTCGCTCGAGTCGTACGTGCTCGGCACGAACCACTACCAGATCGAGCTGCTCGCGAACCTCGACAAGGTTCCGGAGGCGGGAGCGCTCGTGGTGGTCTCGTTCCCGAAGCCCCTGCACGGCTCCGGCTTTCCCGCGCGCGTGTTCGCCATCCTGCCGTAGATTCGCCATAACCGATACATAACCCGCATTCGACTGACATCCTACCGTCGGTGCACGAGACTGCCTGCCGTAGCGCTTCGGCCGTGAGCCCCCGCGCCGGGCTCAGGAGGTTCGTTCGACATGGCCACCTTGGTGCTTGCGGGACATCCAATCGGCGGCGAAGCCGATGAGATCGGCGCTGCCTCGTTGAGCGAGTGGCTGCAGGAGGATTGGGCGGTCCTCTTCTCGCACCCGGACGACTTCGTCCGCTGCGAGCTCGAGTGGGATCGATGGGTTGCCGTTGCGCGGTCCGCATTCGCCGCCGCTCGCGCGCGCCCGCTCGCGCTCGCACGAGCCAACCGACCGCTCGACGGCGGCTGGGTCGCCCGACTGAGCGGCGACGCCCGCGCCGTGCCGCTGATCGGCGAGGCGTGCGCGGCGTGGTCGCAGGCTGCGGCGGGACGCCGCATCGCTCTCACGGACTTCCACGCCCACCGCCTGCGAGAGGACATCGAAGGCACGAGCGAGCGATTCGTCATGATCATCGACGCATCGCTCAGGCGCCGCAGGACCTACGTCTACGGCGCGCCGGACCCTCTGCCCTCCCCCCTCGACTTCCTCCACTGGGTTCGCGCTCTCCGGGACGCGCGCGCGCCGCACGAGCCTCCCGCCGACCCGCGCGCGGACTACCCAGCGGCGTGGGCACGCCGATGCTGGGGGAGAGAGTTTCAGGGTCAGTCCGCCGCGTGAGGCGCTGCCGGGCTACCGCACCGGCAGCTCGATTCCCGCAAAGAGCGCATCGACCTCCTCCTGCGTCTCGCTCGCCGCCGCCCGATCGACCAGCCTGCGCGTGAGGTGCGGGGCGAGCAGCTGCATGAAGTCGTACATGTAGCTGCGCAGCAGGGCGCCCCGCGTGAAGCCGATCCAGGTGGTGTGGACCGGGAAGAGGTGCGCGGCCTCGAGCGAGGCAAGATCGGCGTCTTCCTCGCCGTCGAGCGCGACGCTCGCGACGATCCCGACGCCGAGGCCCAGGCGCACGTACGTCTTGATGACATCGGCGTCGCGCGCCGTGAGCGCCACGTTGGCTCGCAGGCCCGCCCTCGCGAAAGTCTCGTGCAGCGAGGAGGGCCCCGTGAAGCTGAACACGTACGTCACGATCGGGAACTCGGCGAGCTGACGCAGCGCCGGCTTGCGCACGCCGGCGAGCGGGTGGTCGCGCGGCACGATGATGCGCCGGTGCCACTGATACCAGGGCAGCAGCGTGTGCCTGCCGAAGAGCTCCCGCGACCCCGTGGCGATCGCGAACTCGATCCGGTCGGTCTTCGCCATCTCCGCGATCTGCTCGGAGGTTCCCTGATGCAGGTGGAACTGCACGTTCGCGTACTTCGAGCGGAACTGCTTGATCACCGGCGGCAGCGCGTAGCGCGCCTGCGTATGCGTCGTCCCGATCGAGAGGCTCCCGCGGCCCGCGTGCTTGAACTCGTCGGAGACGCTCTTGATGTTCTGTGCCTCGCGCAGGATCTTGAGCGCATGGGTGACGATCCGCTCGCCGGGCTGGGTGATGCTCGTGAGCGTCCGCCCGGTGCGCACGAAGATGTTGAAGCCGAGCTCGTCCTCGAGCAGCTTCAGCTGCTTGCTCACCGCCGGCTGCGTCGCGCACAGCTTGGCCGCGGCCGCGGTGATGTTGAGCTCGTTCTGTACGACGGCCGCGAGGAAGCGGAGCTGCTGGAGTTTCACGCCCGGCAGTCTAGGCTCGAGCTCGTTACGAAGTCGGTCGCGCCGGGGTGACGGATCGGTGACGATGGGCCCCGCGGCCGCGGTCAGCGCGCGGGTGCGCCCGGGGAACCGCCCTGCTACCCG
>JASHSR010000315.1 GCA_030038645.1 Gammaproteobacteria bacterium | reverse complement strand
GAGCCGGCTGCTGCAGACCGGCTTGAGCGGTGGCGAGCAGCGCGGCGCCCTCCGCCAGGAACGAGCGCCTCGCGGCGCCGTTCGCCACGTCGAAACGCTCGATCTTGCCCCGCAGCCGGACCGCCTCATGGAAGTCGTCCTGCACCAGCTCGAGCCACGCGGGGCCGGGTGAGCGCATGAGCTCGGCTTGGTGGGAGCGCAGCACGGCGGCGAAGTGCCGCTCCGCGCGCGATGCGTCGGTTCCGGTATCGGGCTCGGCGCGCAGCGCGTTGATCGCATCGTCGAGCTCGGCGAGGGAGCGGCGCGCGACGACCTGGTTGCCGCCGATGACCAGGCCCTCGCCGCCCGCCGATGTGATCCGGCGGCTGACTCCATCGAGCAGGGCGCGCCGGCGAGCCTGCCATGCCCGACGCCGTCCCGAGCGTGCCGCAAGCTCATGGCCGTGGGCGATGTGGCTCGCGACGCGGGCGGTGAGCGTGCTCTGGGCGGCGCCGAGCACCGTTCCGGCCGCGACGAAGTAGGACTCGACGGCCGACTGAAGGTCGGTCTCCGCTTCGGTCAGGGTATCGGGCTCGACGGGACGGTCGGACTCGAGGTACTCGCCCAAGGCGCGGTCATAGGCGGCGAGCCTCTCGACGACGATGCCGGAGCGGAGCGCAAGGGGCGTGTAATGGGCCTGCATTGCGCGCACGGCCTGGACGGCCGCGCGAGTGTTACGGCTCGTGAGGGCCTGACCGGCGAGCACCACGGCGGCGACGGCTGCAAGGCCGACTGCGAGGTGAGTGCCGAGACCCAGGCGGGGCCGCCCGCGGCGCGGCGGGGTTGCGTCAGCGACCCTTGCGGCGAGTCCCGACCGTTCGCTCGGGGTCTCCCCGACATGCAACATAACCGATGATGCCCGGATGGCTTTCGCGCAGGCCTGCAGCTTGCGCCAGCCTCAGCTCGACGGTCCGCCAACGGCGTCCCAGAACACGCGCCTTGCGGTCCATCAGGACCCCCGAAGCACACGGCTTGTGGTCCGATCGGCGTCCCAAGCACGCATCTGACGGGGCCGCCCGCGTCATCGCGGAGCGCGCTTTTTGGCGCTCGGTATGCCGGCAAAACGCTGTGCGGCAGTTGCTTTATACTTCCCGCATGACTGAGCTTGCTGATAGCTTCGACTCGGCCTTTGCCAAGGCCGTAGATCTCGGAAACCGGCTCGCCGACAAGGACAAGGACGCCGATTTATGGGACATCGCGGACGGCTTGCTCGCAGGCGCCATCCAGTACTGGCTCTACTCCCGCCAGCCGTGCGGTGACCCGCGCTGCCAGGACTGCATGCCGATCAGCACCGCGGAAGGCCGCATGGGGGAGCTGAAGCGGCTCGTCGCGCAGCTCGCCGAGGAGAGCGAGTACTTCCACACGCCGACCGATGCGAACGCCGGGCGTGCTTGAGCCGATGCCGAGCGCGCTTGAGTAGCGGTTCTCCTCAAAGCGAGCCCGTCCTCGCGGAAGTCGTCATCATCGGAGCCGGTCCCTGCGGCCTGTTCCAGGCGTTCGAGCTCGGGCTCCTCGGGATCGGCGCGCACCTCGTCGATTCCCTCCCCAGGCCGGGGGGCCAGTGCACCGAGCTGTACCCGGATAAGCCGATCTACGACATCCCCGCCGTTCCGGTTTGCGGCGCTCAGGAGCTCATCGACCGGCTCCTGCAGCAGATCAAGCCGTTCAACCCGCGGATGCACCTCGGGCAGGAGGTGAGCGAGCTCGCCCGCCGCGAGGACGGCCGCTTTCTCGTGCGAACCTCGGCGGGGACGACCTTCGATGCGGGCGCGATCGTGATCGCCGCGGGTGTCGGCTCGTTCCAACCGCGCCGCATCGGGCTCGAGGGCTGCGAGGCTTTCGAGGGCAGCTCGATTCACTACAGAGTTCGCGACGCCGGCGAGCTGCAGGGCAAGCGGCTCGTGATCTTCGGCGGCGGCGACTCGGCCCTCGACTGGACGCTCGCGCTCGCCTCGAGCGCGGAGAGCTTGACGCTCGTGCACCGGCGAGCGGAGTTTCGCGCCGCGCCCGCCTCGGTCGCGAAGATGCGCGAGCTCGCCGCGGCCGGCCGCATCCGCTACATCGAGGGTCTCGCGCAATCGCTCATTCTGGCCGATGGCGCCCTCGCGGGCGTCAACGTGAAGGCCTCCGACGGGGGGCTGCACGCACTGCAAGCGGATCGGCTGCTCGCGTTCTTCGGCTTGCATCCGAAGCTCGGTCCGATCGCCGAATGGGGCCTCGAGCTCGAGCGCAAGGCGCTGAAGGTCGACACGGAAAAATTCGAGACGAGCGTGCCGGGCATCTTCGCGATCGGAGACGTGAGCACCTACCCCGGCAAGAAAAAGCTCATCCTCTCGGGCTTCCACGAGGCGGCGCTCGCGGCGTTCGCGATCCAGCACCACCTCTATCCGCAGAAGAAGCAGTTCCTGCAGTACACCACGACGAGCCCCGTGATGCACAAGCGGCTCGGCGTGCCGGATACTTGAGCCCGCGGTGTGCCTTTGCGGCCACTTTGGCGCATCATTGCAGCCGCCTTGGCGCGTCGTTGGAGTTGCCTCGGCGCATCATCGCGGCCGCTTTGGCGCATCGATCTCACTTCCTGGATTGCAAGAGGAGCAAGAACAATGAGCTTGACGAGCTACTCGCTGGCCGCCGCCGTCGTCGCCACCGGCGCGCTGTTTGCCGGTGTCGCGCCAGCCCATGCGGCGGGCAAGGTCTGCCAGATCCACATCAGCGCGAACGATCTGATGCAGTACGACAAGAAGGAGCTGAGCGTGGGTCCCGGATGCACGGAGATCCAGGTGACGCTCACCAATACCGGCAAGCTTCCCGCCTCGGCCATGGGTCACGACTGGGTGCTCGTCAAGAGCGCGGATTTGACAGCCGTCGCCAACGACGGTCTCGTCGCGGGGCTCGCGAACAATTACCAGAAGCCCAACGATCCGCGGATCATCGCCTCGACGAAGGTCGTGGGCGGCGGGCAGTCGACGACGATCACTTTCCCGGCGTCGAAGCTCACGCCCGGCGGCTCGTA
>JASHSR010000314.1 GCA_030038645.1 Gammaproteobacteria bacterium | reverse complement strand
TGTGGTCCGCGACGGCCCTCGCGCTGTGGGTCGTGATGCTGCTCACCGGGCAGGCGCTGCCCAGCCGCTTCGATCCGCTTCGGTGGCACATCCACGAGATGCTGTTCGGGTTCGTGCCGGCCGCGATCGCGGGCTTCATGCTCACGGCGATTCCGACCTGGACGGGCCGTAGAGCGCTCCGAGGCGCGCCGCTCGCCTCTCTCGCCGCTCTGTGGCTGCTCGGCCGCATCGCGTGCTGGTGGTCGGCACAAGCGCCGCTGTGGGTCGCCGCCGCGGTCGATCTTGCGTTCCCGTTCGCCCTCTGCGCCGTGGCGGCATGGGAGATCGTCGCGGCACGCAGTTGGCGCAACCTGCCGATGCCGCTGCCGATTGCCGTCCTCGGCGTCGCCGATCTGCTCATGTATCTCGAGGTCGGAGGCGTTACGGTCCCGCCGGGGCTCGGATGGCGCCTCGGGCTCGCGGCGATCATCATTCTGGTCTCGGCCGTCGCGGGGCGCATCGTCCCGAGCTTCACGCGCAACTGGCTCGCCCAGCGCGGCGTTGAGAGCGTTCCGGCCGGTCGAGGCACGATCGACCGTTTGGGCATGGCTGCGCTGCACGCCGGCCTCATTGGCTGGGCTTTCGAGCCCGCGTCGCGGCCGCTCGGCGCGCTGCTGGTGGCGGCAGCCGCCCTCGCGCTGTATCGGCTGCTGCGCTGGCGGGGCCTCGCGACGCGCGCCGAGCCGCTGCTCGCGGTCCTTCACGTCGGTTACGCCTGGGTGGTGGTCGGCGCGGCGCTGCTCGGCGCATCGATGCTCGGCGCCGCGGTGCCGCTCGCGGCGGCCGTCCATGCCTTCACGGCGGGCGCCATCGGCACGATGGTGCTCGCCGTGATGACGCGGGTGTCGCGCGGGCATACGGGTCGGCCGCTGCGGGCCGATCGCGCGACGACGCTGATCTACGTCGCGATCAGTCTCGCCGCAGCGATCAGAGTCCTCGCGAGCGTCGCGAGCGCAGCGTTCCTCCCGCTCATCCTGGCGTCCGCTGCGCTGTGGGTCGCGAGCTTCGCGCTGTTCGCGGCTCGCTATGGGCCGATGCTCGTCGCGCCTCGGGTCGGGTGAGGGCCGGACGGGCGGCTGCGATGGAAGGAGCGCTCATGACCGAGAGACTCGACGAGCAGGGCAACGTGCTGCATCGATTCACCCTGGACCGCTCAAACCGCGTGGGCGGAGCGAGGCTCGCGCTGTGGTGCGTGGCGGCGCTCGCGTTGAGCCTCTCCGCCCAGGCGGCCGGCACGCCGAGTCAGGGCTCGTCGGCCGCAACCCCTGCGGGCCAAGTGGTCCCGGCGGCCCAGGCGGTGCAGGACTCTGCGCTGATCTACGACACGGATTACCCCTTCATCGACTACTCCGGCGAAGCCACTCACAACGACATTGCGGACCTGCAGGCAAAGCTCAGGAGCGGCAAGGTGAGGCTGCAGTATCGCGCGCCGCGCGGCTATCTCGACTCCCTGCTCGAGGCGCTCAAGATGAGCCCCACCTCGCAGACGCTCGTGTTCTCCAAGACGAGCTTGCAGACGCAGATCATCAGCCCCGCGACTCCCCGGGCCATCTACTTCAACGACGATACCTACGTCGCCTGGATCGAGGGAACGCAGATGATCGAGATCAGCACCATGGACAGCGCCCTCGGCACGGTGTTCTACACTCTGAGCGAGCGGTCCGACGCGCCGCCCGTGCCCGAGCGGGAATCGCTTCGCTGCTTGGCCTGCCATGACACCTTCTCCCTGCAGGGAGGCGGAGTGCCGAACTTCCTGTTCCTCTCCTCTTATGCGATAGACGGCAGAGAGGTCCTGACGAACACGGTGGCGAGCCAGACGACCGACGCCACCCCGCTCTCCGCCCGCTGGGGCGGCTGGTACGTCACGGGGAAGTTCGGCGGCCTGCTGCACCTCGGGAACCTCGTGCCGTCGGATACGACCCGCGCCATCCCGCTCGCGCGTGTGAGCCGAGGCGATGTCCTCAATCTCGACAAGTTTTTCGATACCGGTCCCTACCTCACCGATAAGAGCGATGTCGTCGCGGTGTTGGTCTTCGAGCATCAGGTCGATGTTCACAATCTCATCATTCACGCCAACTACAAGTCGAGAATGCTGCTCGAGCGGCACTCGCCCGGAAGCTCGAGGGACGACCTCTCCTGGGATCAGCTCTCGCCGGTCGAGCAGGCGAGGTTCCAGGCGCTCCTCGAGCCGCTCGTCCGTGGCATGCTCTTCGTCGACGCCGCGAAGCTGCCCACGCGCCTGCGGGGCACTTCGGGCTATGCGAAGTGGTTCGAGTCCCTGGGCCCCTTCGATTCGCAGGGGCGGTCCCTGAGAGACCTCGACCTCGACACACGCCTGTTCAAGTATCCCTTGAGCTTCCTCATCTATTCGAAGGGCTTCGACTATCTCATGCCGTGCGTGAAGCAGTACGTCTACGGACGGCTCATCGAGATCCTCACGGGCCGCGACACGAGCCCGGCGTTCTCGAGTCTCTCCGCCGCCGAACGGCGGGCGATTCTCGAGATCCTCGAGGCGACGAAGCCCGACTTCGCCCGCGCGGCGGAGCGGGCGGCCGCGCGGTCCGCTCCCTCAGCGCCCTTCGCGCCGTCCTCGCCGGGCTGAGGCACGAGGGATCGGGCGGATACCTGTCGCGGAGCAGCGCCGTTCGGAAAGTCCCGGTCGGGCGGCGGGCGATCCGCTACAATAGCCCGCAACAAAAAGCCCAGGGGGCGGGACATGGCGACCCGATTGCGGACCGCGCTCATTGTCGTGGTCGTTGTGCTCGCGGCTTACACGGGCGCCGCGTGGCTCATCGGAACCACCGTCCAAGGTCGGCTCGCGCGCTACGAGCAGCAGATGCTCGCGAGCACGCCGTACATCGTCCAGGTCCGGCGCGTATACCATAAGGGGATTTTCGGCGCGACGGAGGAGGCCACCTATCGCCTCGGAGGGCCCTTCGGCCGATTGAGCCAGGCGCTCTCGGCCGGCGGAGCCGGCTCGCCGCTCGAGCTGACCGTGCGCAATACTATCCACCACGGCCCGCTGCCTCAGTTGCGCTCCGCCGCGCTCGCGACCGTCGATACGGAGCTCGTGCCGCCTCCCGCGCTCGGCTCGAAGCTGAATGCCATTTTCGCCGGCCGGCCCGCGCTCACGATCCACGCGAGCCTCGGCTGGCTCGGCGGAAGGTCGACGACCTTCTCGATGCCCGCTTTCCGAGCGCAGCTGCCGTCCGGCGCGACGCTCGTCTCGCGGGGTTTCAGCGGCTCCGTCGAGGCGACCCGCAACGCCGCTTCGAGGGTCGCGCAGGTCGCCTCCGGCGGCTTCGGCATTCAGGGCCCGAAGGCGAGCGTGGATTTCGGCGACATCCGCTTCGATGCGAACCTGCGGCGGGTGTTCGATGCGATCTACGTGGGCGACATCAACATCGCGCTGGCGAGCGTGTCCGCGCGCGGGGCAAGCGGCGCGCCGTTCCTTCTGAAGGGCGTGTCGATCGGGAGCGCATCGCAGGCGGACAGCGAGTACGTCAACTACCAGACTCGCTTCGCCTCGGACGAGATGACCGCCGGCGGGCTCACCTTCTCGCACGTGGTGTACGGCTTGCGCATCCTGCACCTCGAGGGCCGCTCCCTTGCCGCGCTCAGCCGAGCGCTGCAGCAGACCCGCGCAGGCGTCGCAGCGGGGGGCACGGCCGGCGCCGCGGCAGCTCAGTCGGCTATCCGCAACGCCCTGAGCCAGTACGGCGTCGAGCTTCTCCTCCACGATCCGGTGATCCAGATTCAGAGCCTCGCCTTTGCCATGCCGGAGGGTGAGTTTCACCTCGCGGCAAGCCTCGCCGCGCACGGCATCCGTCGAGAAGATCTCGGGGGCGGACCGGCAGCCATGATGGCGCTGGTGCGGTACCTCGATGCCGCGGTCGACCTGCGGGTTGACGACGCGTTGCTCAGCAAGCTGATCTCGAGCTCCTCGCGGGGTCCGGCGCTTTCCGCACAGCTCGACTCGTTGGAGAAGCAGGGCTACCTCAGGCGCGACGGCAAGGAGTGGACTACGCAACTCGTGCTCCGTGGAGGCCGGCTCACGATCAACGGCCAGCCGTACCCGCCGACTGCGAGGTTTTGAGCCGGCGAGCGGCGGGGCCGCGCACGCGGCCTCGAGCGGCGATACGAATATCGGGGGCCTCGCCGATCAGCTCACCATGAAGTAGCCGGGTCCAACGCGCAGATCGTGCGTGAGGCTCGATGGCAGAGCGCAGAAGAGCACGAAGGAGATGGCCGCGTGCGCGATGCCGAGCACGAGCACGTTGGGCTCGCGCCGGTACAGCATGCACGCCACCACGCCGGCGACGAAGGTGACGCCCATCAGGAACAGATTCGGCACATGGAAGAGGGCGAAGATCAGGGCCGCGGTCGCTGTCGCGGCTCCGGGACGCTCGAGGATCTCGAGCAGCCGCCGGTAAAAGAAGCAGAGCAGGCCGTACTGCTGGGCGGTGCCCCAGATCAGAAGCCAGGAAATATGCTCGAGCGTCGTGGGCCAGCTCTCAAAGTGCCAGGCGCCGAGATGCGCGCCGACACCGAGAGGAACGAGCACTCCCACGGCTGCGGCAGGGGCCGCGTTTCTTGCGGCGGCCGGGAAGTTGGTGAGCGTGAATCCAAGGTCTCGGGCCGATTCCCCACAACGAAGATGACTGTGAAGACCCAGCGCGAAATACCCGAAGACGACGAGAAAGGCGGCCCCCGAGAAAGCATCCTGCCAGACCCAGATGAAGCTCAGCAGGAGCGTGAGCATCGCCGCAATTTCGGCGACGGCTGCGGCGCTAACCACCCTGGTTTCGGCCGAATCGGGCACCGAGCGGCTCCCGTCGTGTTATCGAGGCTCATTGGGCGGCATCGCTCCGCAGTATTCATGCCGGCCGGCGTTGTACTCTCGCGGCTCGCTGTCACGCTGAGAGCTCGAGAGCCCGCCATGCGTCTAGTCGGACCGGTTCGTCGGCAAGATCGTGCTCAGCCTCGGAGCCGCACGCACCGATAGATGACGCGGGCGACGGCGACGTGACCGCCGACTCGATGGATGAGCGCCGGCCGCTGCAGCTATCGCTGCGGCTTGCGGAACTCGAAGATCGTCCGGTCCGTGCGCCCGCGGATGGAAGGCGAGAAGATGAGCTGCGTGTGGTCGTCGGCGGGATTGGCGAGGAGATGACTCTCCTCGACGAGCCGGAAGCCGGCGGCGGTCACCTGGCGCCTGATGACTTCGGGATCGATCCGGTGCAGCTTGATGTCGCGCGTGCCGGAGCCCGGCGCTGCATTGTGGTCGACGATGAAGAAGACACCGCCGGGCTTCAGGGCCTTGAAGATGCGCGCGTTGAGGCTCGCCGTGTCGATGTGATTCAGGAACAGGTCGTGGTAGTACAGGACGATGAAGACGATATCGACGTGCCGCGGCAGCACGAGCTTGTTGTAGTCGATCAGGTGGTACTCGCAATTGGGATGGGTCGCGACGAACGCTCGGCTCGCCGCTCCCGCCCGCTTGCCGGTGTAGGGGAGGTCATACATGTACACGTGGCCTTTCGGCCCGACGATCTGCGAGAGCATCGTCGTGTAGTACTGGCCGAAGGAGGCGAACTCGACGACGCGGTCGCCCGGCCTGATGCCGGACATCGTGAGGATCTGCGCGGGCTTGCGGTTCACGTCGCGCGCCCGCTGCTCGGCGCTGCGGCCGGGCGATTCGACGGCGCTCCGAATGTAGGAAGGCGTATCCGGGGGCACTTCGTATGTCGCGGCGGCCGCTCCGGCGGCATCGGCCGCGGCGGCGGTGACAGCGGCAGCGCCGCCCCTCTTGGTCCCGACCGGGCTGGCGCTTGCGGTGCCGAGGGCGAGGCAGGCCAACGCGGCGGCCAGAGCTCGCAGCAAGAGCATGCCGGTGAGAATTCTCGGGAAAGACTTGCCCATGTGCGCCTCGTGATGTTCTTCGGCTGCGCGAGCCCGCCTTGGAGAGGCCAAGTCCGGGTACGCGCAGTATAGCAAGGCGAAGGGGTGCGCTTGCCTGAGCGCCTCCGTCCGCCGAACTGCCCGACCCGATGGCTGGCCCACCACCTCTGGTATCGCGTCGTGGCACCCGTCGCCGGGAGTGGAGGAGTCGCGCTACACTGCAAGAACGGCCGGAATGAGCGGAGCACGCACCTATGCAATACGTACGATTGGGCTCATCGGGCCTGAAGGTCTCGCGGATCTGCCTCGGCTGCATGAGCTTCGGCTCCGGGTTCGACTGGATGCTGCCCGAGGATCAAAGCGTCGCGATCGTTCGCAAGGCCCTCGACTCGGGAATCAATTTCTTCGACACGGCGAACGTCTACTCGCTCGGCGAGAGCGAGCAGATCCTCGGCCGCGCGTTGCGAGCCTTCGCGGTGAAGCGCGAGGATGTGGTCATCGCGACGAAGCTGTTCCATCCCATGGGGCCGGGGCCGAACCAGCGGGGGCTCTCGCGCAAGCACGTCTTCCAGGCGATCGATGACAGCCTGCGGCGGCTCGGCTTGGACTACGTGGATCTCTATCAAATCCATCGCTTCGATCGGGAGACGCCGATCGAGGAGACGCTCGATGCGCTGACGCAGCTGATCCGGGACGGAAAGGTCCGCTACATCGGCGCCTCCACGATGTCGGCCTATCAGCTCGCGAAGCTGCTGTTCAGGGCAGACCAGCTCGGCCTCGCGCGCTTCATCACCATGCAGAACAACTACAGCCTCCTCTACCGGGAGGAGGAGCGGGAGATGATCCCGCTCTGCCGCGAGGAGGGAGTAGGGCTCATTCCCTACAGCCCGCTCGGGGGCGGGCTTCTCACCGGCAGCCGCCGCGCAGGGACCGTCCGGTCGCACTCGCCGATGGCGCGCGATCGATTCCGCCGACAGGCGGACGAGGCAGTGATTGACGCCGTCGCGTCCGTCGCGCGGGAGCGCGGCGTGCGGCCGGCCGAGGTCGCCATCGCGTGGCTCCTCGCGCAGCCGGGTGTCACGGCTCCGATCGTCGGCGCGACCAAGGCGAGCCATCTGGAGGATCCGGTCAAGGCTGTGGAGACTCGGCTCACCGCGGAGGAGACCGCAAAGCTCGAAGGCGCGTACGAGACTCAACCGCCGCTGCCGGTCTATTTCCGACCTCCGCCTCCCGACGGAGCCGCCCGCCCGCATTGATCCGGAGACCCGGCCCAGAAGGGACACGATCCCGCTCTGCGTCGTGATGTGCACACGCGGAGCGGCCTCGAGCTGTCCGAGTGTCCGCTCGCTTGTCCGCGGACACTGGCCGCGGACAATCGCGGGGACTGCGGCCCAAAATAATTCTTGAATAATAACGGCTTACGCCGCACGCGCCTCTGGCACGACGCATGCAAAACATCGCCGCAGAGAATGGCGATCAGGATTGCGGATCTCATGCCGAAGCGCTTCCTCATCCTTGTCGGCGTCATCGCCGTCGTCCAAGCCGCGGGACCCGCGGACGGCAACGATTTGATGCGCCTGTACCAGCTGGCGCTCACGCGCGACACCACGCTGCAAGCGGCCCAGTACCAGCGCGACTCGGCCATCGAGGCGCGTCCCCAAGCGCTCTCGCAGTGGCTGCCGCAACTCTCCGCCACGGCCTCGAGAGAGCGAGTGTTCGAGAGCGAGGAGCCGGCCGTGTTCGGACTCACCACGAACGGGAGCACGCCGCCGCAGCTCGGCGCCTTCGGCCTGCCGGGCTGCGATCTCGCGAGCATGACGGCCGTGCACTGCGACGTGAACGAGACCCTGTACGGACTCACGCTCACGCAGACGCTGTGGAGCTTCCAGGCCTACAGCCAGCTCAAGGAGGCGGATGCCCAGGCGGCGAGCGCCGAGGCGAGCTATCTCAGCGCGCAGCAGGACCTGGTGTTGCGCGTGGCGCAGGCGTATTTCGCGGTGCTGCAGGCACAGGATGAGCTGACCACCGTGCGCCGCGAGCGCGATGCGTTTGGAACGCAGCTCAAGCAGACCCAGGACCGCGAGCGGACCGGGCTCGGCTCGCACAGCGACGTGGTGCAGACGCAGGCGTTCTATGATCTGACGGCTCAGTCCCTGATCGGCGCCGAGAACGCGCTCGATGACGCCGATCTCGCGCTCGCGACGCTCGTGGGGGAGCCGCCCGGACACATGGCGCCGCTGCGCGATGAGATTCCGCTGACGGCCCCCGATCCGCCCTCCGCCGATGCCTGGGTCGCGTCGGCACTCGAGGACAATCCCGACGTGCGCGCGGCGGAGCTCACCGCCCAGGCGGCCGAGCGGGACATCTCCGTTCAGCGCGGCAAGTGGATGCCGACCATCTCGCTCACCGGCACGGGCGCGCGCGCGGTGGCCCCGCTCGTGATCGGTGGCAACAATACCGTCGATACCGTCGGGGTGTACTTCAAGTGGCCGCTGTTCCAGGGCGGAGCGGTCGCCTCGGCCGTGCGACAGTCGCGCGCGCTCTACCGGCAGAGCGAGGCGAATCTCACGGCTTCCCAGCGTAGCACGGCGCAGCAGACGCGCGCGGCGTACCGGAACATCGTTACCGGCATTCGGAGCATCAACGCGGCGCGGCGCGCCGTGGAGTCCGCCGACGCTGCCGTGGAGGCCGCGCGGCGCGATATCGAGTTCAATGTGTCGTCGGAGTTCGTGCTGCTGCAGTACCAAGACAATTACTACGTGGCGGTCAATGCCTACGATCAGGCGCGCTACAGTTATTTGAACAATGTGCTCATCCTCAAACAGCAGGCCGGCCGGCTGACGGTGCGCGATCTCGCGGCGATCGATGCGCTACTCGTGACCGCCGACGGCGGTAAGTGACGTGGCAGACCGCGGTCCATTCTCGCTCGACCGGCCCGATAGCACCGATAGGCTCGCCTCGAGCCCATTCCACGGCACATCGGGAACGGATCGGCCGCTGGGGCCGCCTCCGTGGTGGCGCCGCCGGCGTAACTACTTTTGGGCGGGGTGGATCGCGGCCGTGATCGTCGTGGCCGTGCTCGTGAGGGCACTGCTGCACGTCGCGGGCGCCGCGAACTCAGTGGACCGATCGCGACTGACGATTGCGACCGTGGAGCGGGGCACCTTCATCCGCGATGTCGCGGCGGATGGACAAGTCGTCGCGGCGGTGAGCCCCACGCTGTACGCGCCCGCGACGGGGACCGTGACGCTCAAAGTTCATGCAGGCGATGCGGTGCACAAGGGCGACACGCTCGCTGTGGTCGACAGTCCGGATTTGACCGCGAGCCTCGCCCAGGAGAAGGAGATGCTCGACAGCCTCCGTCTCGACTGGCAACGCGCGCAGCTCGACGCGGAGAGCAAGCTCACGCAGCTCCAAGAGCTGTACAAGCAGGCTCAGGTGGATCAGACCACTGCCCAGCGGGATCTCGATCGCAGCCGCGCCGCGTACAAGCTCGGCTCCTACACGCAGCTTCAGATGCTGCAGGCGCAGGACAGTCTCGAGAAGGCGCAGTTCGCGCTCGCGCAGGCAAAGCTCAATTATGACTTGCAGCCCAAGCAGAATCGCTTCGATATCGACAGCAAGCGTGCGCTGCTCGACCGCCAGCAGTATGCGGTGGCGGACCTGCAGCGCCAGGTCGACGCGCTCAACATCCGCTCGCCGGTGAACGGCCGGGTCGGGGAGGTGCAGATCGCCGATCGGGCGACGGTCGCCAAGGATGCGCCGCTTCTGACGGTCGTGGACCTCTCGGCGCTCGAGGTCGAAATCAAGGTGCCGGAAAGCGAGGCGCGCGACCTGGCCTCCGGCATGGCCGCGGATCTGGAAGGTGACGGTCGGCACTGGCAAGGCAGCGTCAGCGCCGTCTCGCCGGAGGTGGTCGATGGCGAGGTGGTGGCGCGCGTGCGCTTCACCGGGGACAAGCCCGAGGGCCTACGCCAGAACCAGCGCATGTCGGTCCGCATCCTGATCGACCGTCGCACGAACGTGCTCATGGTCGACCGGGGCACCTTCATGGACCAGGGCGGCGGCGGGTTCGTCTACGTCGTCCACGGCAATATCGCCGAGCGGCGGCCGGTGCGGCTCGGCGCTGCGAGCATTCAGAAGGTCGAGATCCTGGATGGCCTGTCGGTTGGCGACCAGGTCGTGGTGTCCGGAGCGGACGCGTTCAACGGGGCGGATCGCGTGATCATCGCCCACTGATGCCGGTATGAGGTTCCCATGCTGAAGATGACGCATCTGTCGAAGGTCTACCGCACGGAGGTGGTCGAGACGTACGCGCTCCGCGACCTCTCGCTCGAGGTTCAAGAGGGCGAGTTCGTCGCCGTCATGGGGCCCTCCGGCTCCGGCAAGACGACCTTTCTCACCATCGCCGGGCTGCTCGAGGAGTTCACCGCCGGTGAGTACTGGCTCGACGGCGTGGACACGCGCGGCCTCAACGACAAGAAGCGCTCGCGGCTGCGCAACGAGAAGATCGGCTTCGTCTTCCAGTCCTTCAACCTCATTCCCGATCTCAACGTCTACGACAACATAGACGTGCCGCTGCGCTACCGTGGCCTGCCTTCCGGCGAGCGCCGGCGGCGCATCGGCAGCGTGCTCGAGCGGGTGGGGCTCTCCTCGCGTGCGCGCCATTATCCTTCGGAGATGTCGGGCGGACAGCAGCAGCGCGTCGCGATCGCGCGCGCACTGGTCGGGGATCCGCGGCTCCTGCTCGCGGACGAGCCGACCGGCAACCTCGATACACAGATGGCCCGCGGCGTCATGGAGCTGCTCGAGGACCTGCATCGTGGCGGCGCGACCATCGTCATGGTCACGCACGATCCGGATCTCGCCGCGCGGGCGCAGCGCCAGGTGCACATCATCGACGGGCAGATCGTGGCGCTCAGCGCGCAGCCCCATCTAGTCGAAGGGGCGCAGGGACCTGCACTGACCGCTCGGCCATAGGCCGCGCGGGACCTGTCGTGTTCGGTTACTACTCGAATTTGGCACGGCGTCGCTTCGATCCCGCCGCAATCGCGGCACGAAGCGCCTGAGCGAGCGTGTGCTCGGATACTACCTCAGCCTCGCGATTCGCGGCCTCCGGCGTAACGGGGTGCTGACAATACTGGCGATTGCGGTGATCGGCGTCGGTGTCGGCGGCCTGATGACGGTGTTCACCGTGATCCGCATGATGTCGGCGGACCCCATCCCGGCGAAGTCCTCACGGCTCTACGCCGTCGAGATCGATAACTGGGGTCCGAACGGCTCGAGCGATCCGTTGACGCACGATCAGTTGAGCTACATCGACGCCATGGCGCTCATGCGGGCGCATCGAGGTCGGCGGCAGACGGCGATGTATGCGGTCGACTTCGCCATTCCACCGGCCGTGAGGGGTGCCCGACCGTTCGAGGCCACGGGCCGCGCGGTCTATTCGGATTTCTTCGAGATGTTCGAGGCGCCCTTCCGCTCCGGCGGCCCGTGGAGCCCCGCCGAAGATCGCGACGGCGCAAACGTGATCGTTCTGGGAGCCGAAGCCGCCGACAGGCTGTTCCCTCGGGGCGATGCGGTCGGGCGAACGGTCGACTTGAGCGGTGAGGGCTATCGGGTGGTCGGGGTTCTGCGCCCCTGGCGCCTCGAGCCGCGATTTTACGACCTGACACCGCGCTTGTATCAGCAGACGGAGGATGTCTTTCTGCCGTTCACGACGGCGATCGCCCGGAAGATGCAGTCCGAGGGGACCTACGATTGCGACGGTCGCTCGTCACCGAGCGACCGTCGCGACATGCGGACATCGGAGTGCCGATGGCTTCAGTTCTGGGTGGAATTGGATAGTGCGCAGGCGGTCGGGACCTATCTCGACTTTCTTCGCGGCTATGCCGCGCAACAGGAGGCGATCGGCCGGTTCAGCTGGGCGCCGCAAGTGGCGCTTTACGATGTGCATGAGTGGCTGGCGAAAGAGGACATGGTGCCGGATGCGTTGCGCGTCAGCTTGTTGGTCTCTCTCGGATTTCTGGTGGTCTGTCTGGTGAATGTGGTCAGCCTGATGCTCACGAAATTCCGCAGCCGGGCGAGCGAGCTCGTCGTGCGGCGCGCGCTCGGCGCGTCGCGAGTGCACGTCTTCGCCCAATGTCTGACCGAAGCCGTGGTCATCGGCGCCGCCGGCGCGGCGCTCGGTCTCGTGCTCACATCACTGGGTCTCGCGATCGAGCGCGGCATCCTGCGCGATGACTACGTGCAATTCGCGCACCTCGATGGCGGTCTTGCGGCAATGGCCGTTGCGGTGGCGATGCTCGCAATGATCTGCTCGAGCCTCTATCCGGCGTGGCTGGCGGGCCGAGCCGCCCCGGATTGGCGGCTCCAGTCGCCATAGGCGTCGAGTGCCATGGAGATTCTGCCCATCGTCTCCGCGCTTCGACGTAACAAGGGAGGCGCATTGCTCATTGCCGCGCAGATCGCGCTGACGGTTGCGATCGTCAGCAATTCGCTGTCTGTCATCCGGCAGCAGCTGGCACAGATGGAGCGGCCGAGCGGTCTCGATGAGGACAATACTTTCACGATGACGAATTACTGGGTTGGCCGGCCGACAGATGTTGTGGCGCGAACGCGCGCCGACCTCGCGGTGCTGCGCGCGCTGCCTGGGGTAGTTGACGCCGTGGCGGTCAACAGCTTTCCGCTTCGCGGCTACGGGCTGGCGTGGAACGTGATGTTGAAGCCGGATCAGAGGGGGCCGAGCGCGCGCAACGTCGCGGTTTACATGATCGATGCGCACGGGGAGCGCGCGCTTGGGGCGAGGTTGATCGCGGGTCGCTGGTTCGCGCCGGACGACGTCCATGCGAAGTCGCTCGGGCCGAACGTCATTGTGACGCAGGCGCTCGCGCGGGCCGTATTCGGCAGGGAACGGGCGCTCGGGCGGACGGTTTACCTCGATCCGCTGCCTCGCGACCCGATGACGATCGTAGGTGTGGTGCAGCAGGCGCAAACGCCTTGGGCGGCGAACAACATAAGAGGCTTCGGCAGCGACGAGTCGATTTTTCTGCCATTTCTGTGGGCGAGCGCTTCGGTCGCCTATCTCGTGAGGGCTGAGCCAGGCCATCTCGACGCGGTGCTGCGCGCGGCGCAGCGTGCGCTCTTCGCACTGGATCCGGGGCGGATCGTGGACGAGGTCCATACCTTTGCCGAGACGCGTGCGGAGCTGTACCGCGCGGACCGCGGCTTGGCGCTCACCCTCGGAGGCCTCTCCGTCCTGCTGATGGGCGTCACGGGATGCGGAATCGTGAGCCTCGCGAGTAATTGGGTGGTGAGGCGGCGCTGGCAGATCGGCATCCGCCGGGCTCTCGGAGCGCGCCGCCCGGACATCCTGCGCTACTTTCACGTGGAGAACCTGCTGATCGCAGGGGCAGGAGCCGCGCTCGGCGTCGCGCTCGCCGTCGGCCTGAATCTGTGGGTGTCCGCGCACCTGCAAGTCGGGCGCATGGGATTCGGATACGTGTGCGCGGGCGCACTCGTCGTGGTGCTCGTGAGCCAGCTCGCGGTGCTCTGGCCCGCCCTGCGGGCCGCTTCGGTGCCACCGGCGGTCGCGGCTCGAACTACTTAGGCTACTCGTCAACGGTGCCCGTATGTTCCGTTATTACTGCGCTCTCGCGTTCAGAAGCCTCCGCCGCAACGTCGCGCTGACGGGGCTGACCATCGCTGCAATCGGCGCCGGGATCGGCGCATCGATGACGACGTTCTGCATCTTTCGCGCAATGGATGGCGATCC
>JASHSR010000313.1 GCA_030038645.1 Gammaproteobacteria bacterium | reverse complement strand
CGCCGGCGCACCCGCGTGGTCGCCTCGCTGCGGCGGCCTTTACTGGGCCGCGCGCGCCGGTGTACAACCTCGTGCGCGTCAGCTGACGTGCCCCAAGGACTCTCCCATGAACGGCGACATCGACCTGCTCGCTTCCTACTGGACCCTCGCGGTCGGCGCAGAGCCTCATACCGATCACGAGTACAGCACCGTCGGCTTCCGGGAGCGCGTGCAGAAGGCGGCGAAGGCCGGCTTCACCGGCATCGGCATCTGGCACGCCGACCTCGACCACACGCTCGAGAAGCACTCGCTGAAGGAGATGCGCCAGATCCTCGACGACAACGGCATCAAGCACGTCGAGCTCGAGTTCCTCACGGACTGGTTCCTCGACGGGGAGGAGAAGAAGCGCTCCGATGCCCAGAAGCAAAAGCTCTTCACGGCGGCCGAGCAGCTTCGCGCCCGGGCCGTGAAGGTCGGGGACTTCACCCGCCGGCCCGTTCCTATGCCGAAGCTCATCGACTCGTTCGCGACGCTGTGCAAGGAGGCGGAGCGCTACGGCACGAAGATCGCCTACGAGATGATGCCCTTCTGCATCATCGACTCGCTCGAGTCGGCGCGCGCCCTCTCCGAGGGCGCCGGCGCGAAGAACGGCGGCATCTTCTTCGACCTCTGGCACCTCGTGAAGATCGGCCTCACGCCCGAGGCGGTCGGCCGCTTCCCGGCCCAGTACCGCGTCGGCGTGGAGCTGAACGACGGCTTCTCCAAGGCGCACTCGATGCCCGATCAGCACATCGAGACGACACAGTACCGCCAGCTCTGCGGCGAGGGCGAGTTCGACGTGAAGGCCTACGTCGAGGCGCTGCGCAAGGCCGGCTGGGCCGGCCCGTGGGGCATCGAGGTGCTCAACAAGGACTTGCGCTGGAAGCCCATCGACGAGGTCTGCAAGCGCTCCTTCGATACGACGATCGCCCAGTTCCGCCGGTAGGTCCGCCGCTCCGCCGCCGGCCCTCCAGAGTCCCGAGGAAAAGCAACATGCCCACGACAGAGCCCAGCAAAGACCAGCTCCTCGCGCTCTACGAGCGCATGCTCCTCATCCGCCGGATGGAGGAGCGCCTGCGCGCCGATGCGGCGGCGGGCAATCTTCCCGGCGCGGTGCACCTGTACATCGGCCAGGAGGCCATCGCGACCGGCGTCTGCGCCCGGCTGCGGGAGACGGACCTCATCACGAGCACCCACCGCGGCCACGGGCACTTCCTCGCGAAGGGCGGCGACCCCAAGGCGATGATGGCGGAGATCTGGGCGAAGCGCACCGGCATCTGCAAGGGCATGGGCGGCTCGATGCACGTCGCGGACTTCTCGAAGGGCATCCTCGGCGCGAACGGCATCGTGGGCGGCGGGTTCGCCATCGCGACGGGCGCCGCGCTCGCCTGCAAGCTCACGCACGACACGCGGATCTCGGTCGCATTCTTCGGCGACGGCGCCGCCAACCAGGGCGTGTTCATGGAATGCCTGAACGTGAGCAGCCTGTGGAAGCTGCCGCTCGTGTTCGTGTGCGAGCACAACCAGTTCAGCGAGTTCACGCCATCTGCCGACATCACCTCCGGTGACATCGCGGACCGCGCGCGGGCGTTCAAGATCCCGACGGCGGTCGTCGACGGCAACGATGTCGTCGCCGTGTGGCAGGCGGCCGGCGAGGCGGTCGAGCGCGCGCGGCGCGGCGACGGGCCCTGCTTCATCCAGGCCCACACGTACCGCATCCAGGGGCATCTCGAGGCCGAGAGCCTGTTCCTCGCGGGCGGGAAGTACCGCGAGCAGTCGGAGATCGACGAGTGGCGCAAGCGAGATCCCGTCGAGCGGCAGAGGGAGCGCCTGCTCGCGGCCGGCGTGCGGCCGGCCGACCTCCAGGCGATCGACGCGCGCATCGCGGGCACCGTCGAGCAAGCCGTCAAATTTGCCCAAGAGAGCGAGCCCGCCGACTCCGAGCTCCCGTTCGACCTCATGTTCGTCGGCCAGAAGGCGTGAGAGAGAGGACACCATGGCCCGCAAGCGCATGATTCCTGCCATCAACGAGGCACTCATCGAGGAGATGAGTCGCGATCCCAAGGTCATCGTGTACGGCGAGGATGTCGAGCTCGCCATCATGGGCGACACGCGCGGATTGCTGGACAAGTTCGGCCGCGACCGCATCCGCAACACGCCGATCTGCGAGGCGACGCTGACCGGCATGGCGGTCGGCGCCGCGGCCGCGGGCTGCCGCGTCGTGCTGCACATGATGTTCTCGAACTTCATCTACACCGGGTTCGACGCCATCGCGAACCAAATGGCGAAGCTGCGCCTGATGACGGGCGGCCAGGCTGTCATGCCGATCACCGTCATCGCGAGCTACGGCGGCGGCGGCTCGAACGCCGCGCAGCACTCGGACAGCGGCTACCCCGTGCTCGTCAACCTGGGCGGCGTCAACGTCGTCACGCCGGCGACGCCGGCCGACGCCAAGGGCCTGCTCAAGACCGCGATCCGCGGCAACAATCCCACCTTCTTCATGGAAGCGGGAGGCCGCGGCGGCGAGATGGGCGAGGTGCCGGACGGCGACTACACCATCCCGTTCGGGAAGGCTTCGACGGTGCGAGAGGGCAAGGATGTCACGATCATCGCGTTCGGATCGATGCTGAAGCCGGCCGTGGAGGCCGCCAAGAAGCTCGAGGCCGCCGGCATCGAGGCCGAGCTGGTCGACCCGCGCACCATCGTTCCACTCGATGAGGAGGCGCTCGTCGCAGCGGCACGCAAGACGGGCCGTGTGGTCATCGTCGATGAGGCGCGCGACCGGTGCAGCGTCGCAAGCCACATTGCCGCGGTGCTCGCGGATAAGGCGTTCGGCTATCTCAAGGCGCCGGTGAAGCGCGTGACCGTTCCCAACGTCTGCATCCCCTACGCGCCGAACGCCGAGAAGCGCATGATCCCCGACGCCGACCGGATCGCGCGCGTCGCCACCGAGACGGCGCGAGCCTGAGAGACGAGTCCACCGATGCGCATGAATCTGAAGTTGAGCCGGGTCGGCATGAACATGCAGGAAGCGACCATCGCCAAGTGGCACAAGCAGCCGGGCGAGGCATTCAAAGCCGGCGACCCTCTCTACGACATCGAGACGGAGAAGGTGACGCAAGAGGTCACCGCGAGCGGCGACGGCACGCTGCTCGAGGTTTTCGTGCCGGCCGGAGAGAACGTCGCCGTCGGCGCGCCGGTGTGCGCGGTGGATATGAAGCTGCCGGGCGGGTAAGGATGCGAAGCGAAGCTTGCCGACGCCGCGAAGGACGGAGGACTCCCGCATGGATTACAACCTGATCTCCTGCGACGACCATCTCGACCTCAATCAGCTGCCCGAGGATCTGTGGACCGAGCGCCTGCCGCGCAAGGACCTCGGGCGCGCCCCGCACGTCGAGGAGCGCGACGGGATGTGGATGTGGATCTGCGAGGGCAAGCCCTGGGGCAACTGGACGGGACGCACCAAGGGCTCGGGCGCCCCGAAACCCATCTACACCGCCTTCGATCGCGGCGGGGTCACGGACCTCACCGAGCGCCGCCCGGCCGTGCCGACGCTGCGACTCGCCGACATGGACCGCGATGGAATTCATACTCAAGTCATCTTCGGCCCGGTCACCTCGATCAAGAACGACGATCAGGAGTTCGGCGACGAGCTGCACCGCGTCTACAACGACTGGCTCGGCGAGTTCTGCACGACTGCGCCCGAACGCCTGCTCGGCGTGCCCATGCTGCCGCTCAATCCGGAATCGGCCGCGAAGGAGGTCTACCGCCTCGCCAAGCGAGGCGGCGTGCGCCAGGCGAATCTGCAGATCGCCTCCGCCGAGCCGCGATTGCACGATCGGCGCTGGGAAGCCCTGTGGAATGCGCTCGAGGAGACGGGCATCGTCCTCTCCTGGCACGTGACGGTGTTCCTGCCTCCGCCGGGCGACCCGGGCCGCGGCAACATTGCCGGCAATTTCACGCACATGAAGGGATTCATCACCCAGTTCCTCGACTCCTTCGTCGACCTCTTCGCCTGGGCCATCCTCGAGCGACACCCGAAGCTGAAGATCGTCATCGCCGAGTCCGGCGCCGGGTGGCTTCCGTGGGTGGTGGAGGAGCTCGATTATCGCCACTGGCGCACGTGGGAAGCCGAGGCGTTCTACCGCGACAAGGGCGGCATCCCGCAGAAGACGAAGCCCTCCGAGCTCTTCAAGCGGCAGATCTACTCCACCTTCCAGCAGAGCCCCGTCACCATGCGGCTTCTCGAGTTCTACGGCGACAACCTGCTGTGGGCCACCGACTACCCGCACCCGGACAGCATCTGGCCGAACTCCATCACGACGCTCCAACGCACGATGGGCCATCTGCCGCCCGCGACGATCAAGAAGATCACGCACGACAACGCGGCGAAGCTCTACAAGCTCGCCGTCTGACCCCGCTCTTACGGCCGCAAGAGGCGCGATAGATCCACTGTGACGTCCGGGAGCAGCGACAAGCCCATGATGCCCGGTTCATCGGTGGCGACCGCATCCAAATAGGACCCTTCCTTCGGCGTGCGGAAGATATGGAGCTTGCCCCCGGGCAGGTCGACGACCCAGGCTTCCGGAATTTCGTGCCGTGCGTAGAACGGCACCTTCTCGTGCAAATCGTAGCGCAGCGTGGTGTCGCTGACCTCGATGATGACGTAGACATCCTGTGGGCCGGCGCCTTGCGCGCGATAGAAGTCCGCGCGAGGCTTCAAGACGACGAGGTCGGGCTGCGGCTCGGAGTACTGGCTCAAGCGAACCGACCCCTGGACCCGCACGATCGCGCGATCCCCGACCGCATGCACGAATAGATGATTCAGCTGGTCCACCACGCTCGAGTGATCCTTCCCGGTCGGCGCCATCTCCAGTATCTCCCCTTCGATCAGCTCGACTCGCGCATCCGGCGCGAGCAACCCGACTTCCGCCATTCGGTGGTACTCGTCCGCCGTGATTCGGTGGTGCCGGGGCAGCGATTCCTGCATGACTGCGCTCATGGGGCGATCTCGGAGTAGGCAAGTCTACTGCGGCTGCGGCTCGTGGGCACCTTCGTTACGGCGGCCAGGATATCCGCCGCGTCGAGGAGGTTGGTACACGCATTACTGATCTCTTCGCGCAGGAATGCACGATATCGCCGCCGAACGCGGCTCATGATAGAGACATCGCAAAGACAGCAGGACGTCCCGTCACGGACGTCGGGGGAAGCGGCGTTCGGGCGCTATCGGCGATTCAGCAGTGCGTTGCGCGCGTCCGCATTCGCTGCGAGGTCGACGCAGGTCCACGCCATTGCCAACGCGCCGTCGCAGAGCGCCTTGTCGGCGTCCGCGGTGGCGCAGTGCGCGGCAAATTCCGGTTGATGATTGACGGCGGGCAGCGAGTTGATGCCGAGCATGGGGTGGATCGACGGGATGGCAAGCGAGACGTTCCCCATGTCGGTCGAGCCCGAGGGCCGCGTTTCCAGATCGCCGCCTTTGGGAAACGGCCGGCCGAGCGCCTCCGAGTTCCTGCGAAAGAGCTCGGCCATCAGCTCGTTGTGCCGCATCTCCGCGTAGGGCTTGTCTCCGCCGCTGATCTCGACCTTCGCGCCGGTCGCGAGGGCTCCCGCCTCGAAGCAGCGGTAGACTTTCGGACGCAGCTCGGCGAGTTGCTCCACGGTCTCCGAGCGAATGATGTACCTCGCCGAGGTATGGGCCGGAACCACGTTCGGGGCGACACCGCCTTGGGTCACGACGCCGTGGATTCGATCGGTCGCGCGGATGTGCTGGCGCAAGAGGCCGATCGCGGTCTGCGCGATGGTGAGCGCATCGGCGGCATTGACGCCCAGCTCCGGATACGCCGAGGCGTGAGACTCCTTGCCCGTGCAATACACGTCGAACATCGAAGCCGCGATGATCTTGGTCCGGAGCACGTCGAGCGGCGCCGGATGCACCATCATCGCCGCGTGAATGGACTCGAAGGCACCGCGCTCGAGCAGCAAAATCTTCCCGCTGGCGTTGCCGACCTCCTCGGCCGGTGTACCGATGACGCTCACGGTGAGCCCCAGCGCGTCCGCCACGGTCGCCGCCGCAACTGCGGCGCCTACCGCCGAGGCTGCGATGACATTGTGGCCGCAGGCATGCCCGATGCCGGGCAGGCAGTCGTATTCGGCGCAGATGCCGATGTGGAGCGGACCGGATCCCGCGCGAGCGCGGAATGCCGTGGGGAGGTCGCAGATGCCCCGCTCTACCGAGAAGCCGGCCGCATCCAGCGACTCGCAGAGCCAGGCGCAGGCCCGCTCCTCCTCGAATCCCAGCTCCGGATGGGCGTGAATGCGGTGGCTGAGCTCGATCAGCCCCTCACGGTGGGATTCAAAGCGCTCGCGCGCCGCGGCCTTCGCGTCCACGGTGACCTCCGGTGCCTCGTATCATTACCGGGAGGATAGCACGCGCGCCGGCGCGGTCTTGATGAGCAATTGTGGGGCCTCTTCGCGCAGAACTGCACGATATCCTGGCCAACGTCCTGTTTGAGAGGGCGTAGCAGGACGTCCCCTCACGGACGTCGTACGGCGCACGACGCTGTTGCAACCGTCGGCTGTCCTTACTATTATTCAATAAGTAAGGAGACGAGGCAGGCTACGGCACATGAGTACCGAATCCACTGTGACGAGCAAGGGCCAGACGACCATCCCGAAAGACATTCGAGAGAGCCTCGGCGTGAAGCCGGGTGACCGGATGACGTTCACGTTGATGCCCGACGGAACGGTTCTGCTGCGGGTCAAGAACAAGAGCGTCATGAGCCTGGCAGGAAGTCTGCGGAAGAAGGGCCAAAAGTCGCTTCCCGTCGAGCAGCTGTCGCACGGATGATCGGCCTCGATACGAACGTGCTCGTGCGATTCCTCGTCCGCGACGACGAGGGGCAGTTCGAGCGAGCACGACGGCTGCTCAGACGGGAGACGAGCAGAGGGGAGCCCGTGCTGATCAGTCTGCTCGTGCTGCTGGAAACGGAGTGGGTCCTCCGCAGCCGCTACCGGCTCGCGAAAGCCGAGATCCTCGGCGCGTTCTCGGCGCTGCTCGATTCGGTCGAGCTCAACTTCGAGGATGAAGCGTCGCTCGAGCAAGCCTTATTTCTCTGGAGGGACTCGGCGGCGCAGTTTGCCGACTGTCTGATCGGTGCGCGGCACTGGGCGCTCGAGTGCCGGGCCACGGCGTCCTTTGATGCCAAGGCACTGCGGCTCCCGGGATTCATCGGTGCGTGAGGAGCGTGACCTCATGCCATCCGTTGCGTGTGGCCCGGCACGTCGCCATCACGGCAGCACGACGGGAGAGTCCGGCAGCTCCCCCTGCCCCGAGCCACCGCTCGCGGCGGCCGCCGCGCCGCCCGGAAAGTGCTGCGCGAGGCAGCGCGTGACCATCTCGATGCCGCGCAGCGCGCCCTCCTCGTAGCGTCCCGCCTTGAAGGAAGTCTCCATCGCGCGGCAGATCCGCTCCCACTCCGGAGCGCCGACCTTCACGTGCACGCCGCGGTCGGCGACGATCTCGACGGCGCGGTCCGCGAGCAGCACGTAGATGAGGACGCCGTTGCGGTGCTCGGTATCCCACATGCGGAGCATCGAGAACACCTCGATCGCTCGCTCCCGCGGCGATTGTCCGTGATAGAGGCGCGCGCCGTGCAGCGCGCCTTCCACGACGAAGCGGATCTCGCCGACGTGCTGCGTCCTGCTGCGGTGGATGGCGCGCTCGATCGCCTCGAGGGTCGAGCGCGGGAAGGCGCGCCGCGCGCTCCAAGGCGTCATCATCAGGTGCTTGACGTGCCTCGAGAGCGACATCGCTACCACGACCCGGAGG
>JASHSR010000031.1 GCA_030038645.1 Gammaproteobacteria bacterium | reverse complement strand
GGATGGCGCCCGAGGAGAACACGGCGAGGTCGGTCGTGCCGCCGCCCACGTCGATGAGGCAGACGCCGAGCTCCTTCTCGTCCTCGGTGAGCACGGCGAAGCTCGACGCCAGCTGCTCCAGCACGATGTCGTCCACCTCGAGGCCGCAGCGCTGGATGCACTTCTCGATGTTCTGCGCCGCGCTCTCGGCGCCCGTGACGATGTGCACCTTCGCCTCGAGGCGCACGCCCGACATGCCGATCGGATCGCGGATGCCTTCCTGACCGTCGATGATGAACTCCTGCGGCAGCACATGCAGGATCTTCTGATCCGCCGGGATCGCGACCGCCTTCGCCGCGTCGATCACGTGCTCCACGTCCCCGTGCGTCACCTCGCGGTCGCGAATGGCGACGACGCCGTGGGAGTTGAGGCTGCGCACGTGGTTGCCCGCGATGCCGGCGTAGACGGAGTGGATCTCGCAGCCGGCCATGAGCTCCGCCTCCTCCACGGCGCGCTGGATCGACTGGACCGTGGACTCGATGTTGACCACGACGCCCTTCTTCAATCCGCGCGAGGGCTGCGAGCCGATCCCGAGCACCTCTATCGCCCCATCGCCGCCCGCCTCGCCGACGAGGGCGACGACCTTCGAGGTGCCGATATCGAGCCCGATCACCAGGTTTCTATCCGAATGCTTAGGCATCGTGCGCCACACCCTCGCCCTTGGCGCCGTGGGATGCGCCCCCGGTCCGCCAGCCGATCGCAAAGCCGTTCGTGTAGCGCATGTCCACGTACGCGATGTCGCTCGCGCGCTGCGCCACGATCTTCGCGGCGACCGTCATGAACGTCTCGAAGCGCTCATCCACACGGTTGCGCCCGAGCCTCACCGTGACGCCGTTGTCGAGATCGAACTGCCAGGACCCGCGCGCATCGAGGCGCAGCGCCGTGACGCGCATGCCCATCTCGGCGAGCCGTCCCTGCATCGCGAGATAGCGCTGCGCGACGGCCGGCTCGCTGCCCTGCGGGCCGGAGAGCAGCGGCAGCTCGAGGGGAACGTGGCGCGCATCGCCCGTGAAGAGCTCGCCGCGAGTGTTGATGAGACCGCCGCCGCCCCAGCGCGCGGCGGGCACCTGCTCGACGATGCGCACGGTGAGGCCGCGCGGCCAGCTGCGCTCGACGCTCGCGGTATCGACCCACGGGAGGCGCTCGACCGCCGCGGAGACCGTCCCGAGACTCACGCTCACGAGCCCCGCGCCGTGCACGCTCGCCTTGACGGCGCGCTCCACATCGAGCGGGGAGACGCGCTGGAAGCGGCCGGTGATCGCGACCGACTCGATCGGGCGGTCGAGCGCCGCGATGATGAGCCCGACGACGGCCGCGACGACGATGAGACTCGTGAGGGAGCGCAGGACTCGCGCCCAATCGAGCGCGGGCAGCCGGCGGCGGCGCTCGGCGGGCTTGCGGCGATTGCGGCGGCCCCACATGGCTCAGCTTCCCTTCCCCGTAGGCGGAGCCACCGCCTCGAGCGGCGCGGGCGCCTCACCGACGATACGCACCTCCGGAGTGAGGCGAATGCCGTGGACGCGCTCGACCTCCGCCTGCACGCGCCCGATCAGCCGCTCGATGTCCGCCGCGGTCGCGGCGCCGTGATTGATGATGAAGTTCGCGTGCTTCTCGGAGACCGACGCACCGCCGATGCGCAGGCCCTTCAGGCCCGCCGCCTCGATCAGCCGCGCCGCATGGTCGCCCGGAGGATTCGTGAACACCGAGCCGCAGCTCCACTCCCCGATCGGCTGCGAGGCCTTGCGCCGGGCGAGCAGCGAGCGCACCTCGGCCTCGTTCGCGGCCGGCTTGCGCTCGAAGAGGAGCTTCGCCGCGACGAAGCCTTCGCCGGGGTGCGACGGGCGCACGTCGCGATATCCCACCTCGTACTCGCCCGCAGAGCGGGTGTGCTCCTTGCCGCTTCGGTCCACCGTCTCAACTTCCTGCACGTGGCTCCAGGTGTCCCCACCGAAGGCGCCCGCGTTCATGGCAAGCGCGCCGCCGAGCGTTCCCGGAATGCCGGCGAAGAACTCGGCAGGGCCGAGTCCCCATTTGATGCACTGTCTCGCGATGCGCGCGCAGGCGACGCCCGCCTCGCAGTACACGGTCGTCTCGCTCCGGCGCTCGAGCCGCTCGAGCGCGCCGTACGTCGCGATCGCGACGCCCTTCAGCCCGCCGTCGCGGATGAGCAGGTTGCTGCCGAGGCCGATCCAGTGCACCGGCGTCTGCGGCGGCACGCTCTTCAGGAACGCGGCGAGATCCGCGCGGTCGCGGGGCGAGAAGAAGATCTCCGCGGGACCTCCGACGTGCCAGGAGGTGTGCCGGCTCATGCGCTCGTTGCGCTTCGTGCGTGGCATGAATTCGGGGGCGACGGACATCACTTGGATCTCCGGCGAAAGGGCGTGGCAGCCGCCGAGGCAGGTGCCGCTGGTGTCGTGGGTACGGCCACGACGGCCGGCGTCACCGCTGCCGCCGGCGCCACCGATGCCGCGAGAGCGGCCGGCAACGCGTGCGCGACGGTGTTGATGTGCCCCGCTCCCATCGTCACGATGAGATCGTTCGCGCGGATCAGGCCCTTCAAGGGAGTCGCGAGCTCCTCGACCCGCTCGACGAAGATCGGCTCCACCTGCCCGCGCGAGCGCACGGCGCGGCAGATCGCCCGGCCGTCGGATCCCTCGATCGGCGGCTCGCCGGCCGCGTAGACCTCGGTGACGAGCAGTACGTCCGCGCTCGAGAGCACCTTGCCGAAGTCGTCGATCAAGTCGCGGGTGCGCGTGTAGCGGTGCGGCTGGAACGCGAGCACGATGCGGCGGCCGGGATAGCCCTGGCGCAGCGCCTCGAGCGTCGCGGCGATCTCGGTCGGATGGTGGGCGTAGTCATCGACGAGCGTCACGCGGCCGGCGGAGGTCTCGATATCCGCGATGTGCTGCAGCCGCCGGTCGATGCCCTGGAAGCCCGCGAGCGAGCGCCTCACGGCCCCGTCCTCCATCTCGAGCTCCGTCGCGACCGCCACCGCCGCGAGGGCGTTGAGCACGTTGTGCGTGCCGGGAAGATTGACCGTCAGCGCGAGCGGGGACTCCCCGCCCCTCGAGGCGACCCCAGAGCGAAGCACTTCAAAGTGCGTCTGCAGGCCGCTCCGCCGCAGATTGACCGCCCGCACGTCCGCGCCCGGCTCGAGTCCGTAGGTCATCACCGGACGCCCGATGCGGGGCAGAATGCTACGCACGTGCTCGTCGTCGAGGCAGACGATGGCGAGCCCGTAGAACGGCAAGTTGTGCAGGAAGTCGAGGAAGCTCTGCTTCAGGCGCTCGAAGCTCCCCCCGTGGGTCGCGAGGTGATCGTTGTCGACGTTGGTGACGATCGCGATGAGCGGCTGCAGATGAGTGAACGAGGCGTCGCTCTCGTCCGCCTCCGCGACGAGGTAGCGTCCCGTGCCGAGCCGCGCATTGCTGCCCGCGCTCTTCAAGCGCCCGCCGATGACGAAGGTCGGGTCGGCTCCGCCTTCGGCGAGCACGCTCGCGACGAGGCTCGTCGTGGTCGTCTTGCCATGGCTGCCCGCGACCGCGATCGAGTAGCGGAAGCGCATGAGCTCGCCCAGCATCTCCGCCCGCTGCACGGTCGGAATGCGCTCCGCCTGAGCGGCCTGCACTTCGGGGTTGTCGGGCGCGACGGCGCTCGAGACGACGACCACGTCGGCGCCCCGGACGTTCTCGGCCGCATGCCCGATGGTCACGCGGGCTCCGAGCACGGCGAGCCGCTGTGTGATCGGGTTCTCCTTGAGGTCCGAGCCCTGCACGGAGTAGCCGAGGTTGATGAGCACCTCGGCGATGCCGCCCATCCCGGCGCCGCCGATCCCGACGAAGTGGATCGTGTTGATGCGTCGCATGCGATCCGCGCGACCGGCGATGCTCGGCGCCGTCGCGCCTGGCCCTTCGGGCCGCCGGTCGGCGTCCAAAATCGTTCCCGACGATTTTGTCATGCCGCGCCCTCCGCGTAGCGCAGGCACGCCTCGGCCAGCTCGTCCGCCGCCCGCGGGCGGGCGAGAGCGCGGGCGCGCTCCGCCATGACGAGCAGCGGCGCGCGGCTCGCGCAGAGCCGTGCGAGCTCGGCGGCGAGCCGCCCGGCCGTGAGCTCGCGGTCGTCGATCAGCACGGCAGCGCCCCCGTTCACGAGGTACCGGGCGTTCGCCGTTTGATGATCGTCGACGGCCGCGGGAAACGGCACGAGGATCGCGCCCACCCCGGCCGCGGCAAGCTCCGAGATGGTGAGCGCGCCGGCGCGGCAGACGACGAGATCGGCCCACTCATAGGCGGCCGCCATGTCCTCGATGAACGGAGTCACCTCGGCGCGCACGCCCGCGGCGGCATAGGCTCGCTCCGCGGTCTCGTGCCAGCGGCTGCCCGACTGATGGCGCACCTCGACTGCGATCGACTTCGGGAGCGACGCGAGCGCGAGCGGCACGACGGTGTTCAAGCGGACGGCGCCCTGGCTGCCGCCGATCACCAGAATGCGGATCGCCCCGCCTCGTTCCGCAAATCGCGCGGCCGGGGCTCGGGCCTCGGTGATCTCCGCCCGCACGGGGTTGCCGATCGCGCGCGCTCGGACTCCGGCGCCGAAGCTGCCCGGGAACGCCTCGAGCACCTCACGCGCGAGGTGCGCGAGGCAGCGGTTGGTGAAGCCCGCGATGGCGTTCTGCTCGTGAATGATGAGCGGGCGGCGGGTGAGCCAAGCGGCGACGCCGCCGGGACCGGTCACGAAGCCGCCGAGTCCCACCACCACGCACGGCCGCCGGCGCCACATGATGCGCAGCGCCTGCAGCAGCGCGAGGCCGAGGCGCAGCGGGGCGGCGAGCAGCGTGCCGAGCCCCTTGCCGCGCAGCCCGCCGACGGAGAGCCATTCGATCGGAATCGGCTCCGCCGGCACGATCCGCGCCTCGAGGCCGCGGCGGGTGCCGAGCCAGACCACCTCGATCGACTGCCGCCGCAGCAGGCGCGCGAGCGCGAGCGCCGGGAAGACGTGGCCGCCCGTGCCCCCCGCCATGATGAGTGCGGGACGCGCGCTCACGGAGCCGCTCCGTTGCGCTCCGCGCCGTGGGCGCGCGCGGCGCCCCCGCGCGCCTGCGCCGTCGCCTCGTGATAGACCCGCAGCACGAGGCCCACCCAGGCGAGCGCCACGACGAGGCTCGAGCGGCCGTAGCTCATGAGCGGGAGCGTCAAGCCCTTCGTCGGCAGCACGCCCATGTTCACGCCGATGTTGATGAACGCCTGGATGCCGAGCCACAGCCCGAAGCCCGCGGCGAGGTACGCCGGGAACTTCAGTCCGCTGTCGGCGGCGAGCCGCGCGATGCGCAAGCTCCTCCACACCAGGGCGAGGAACAGGCCGAGCGTCAGGATCGCCCCGATCAGCCCGAGCTCCTCGGCGAGCACCGCGAAGAGAAAGTCGGTGTGGGCCTCGGGGAGGTAGAAGAGCTTCTGGACGCTGTCGCCGAGCCCCACGCCGAGCCAGCCGCCGCGTCCGATCGCGATGAGCGATTGCGTGAGCTGGAAGCCGCTGTTCCACGGGTCGGACCAGGGATTGACGAATGCCGTGAGGCGGCGCAGCCGGTAGGCCGAGGTGATCGCGAGCAAGGCGAAGCCGCCCGCCGCGACGACCATCATCGCGATGACGTAGCGCAGCCGCGCGCCGGCGAGGAACAGGAGGCCGAACCCCGTCGCGAACAGCACGGTCGCCGCGCCGAAATCCGGCTCGGCGAGGAGCAGCGCGCCCGCGCACGCGAGCAGCCCGAGCGGCTTCGCGAGCCCGGCGAGCGAGCCGCGCAGCTCCTCCTCGCGGCGCGCCGCGTAGCTCGCCACGTAGATCAGGATGAAGGCGCGGGCGAGCTCCGAGACCTGGAAGCCGATCCCTCCCACCTCGAGCCAGCGGCGGCTGCCGTTCACGGAGCGGCCGAGCCCGGGCACGAGCACGAGGAGCAGCAGGGCGAGCGCGGTGATGAGGAACGGCATCGAGAGCCGCTCGATCCGCTCGGTGGGCACGAGCAGAATGACGGCGCCGATCGCTCCTCCGACCACCGTGAGCAGCAGCTGCCGGGTGAGAAAGTAGAAGGCGTGACCGCTCTCCTCGCTCGCGATCGACACGGACGCCGAGGTCACCATCACGAGCCCGAGCAGCACGATCGCGAGCACCAGGGCGAGCGTGACCGTATCGACGCGCAAGCCGCCGCGCCGTCTTCCGGAGCGCGCGTACGTGAGACCGAGGCCGCCCTGCGCGAGGGAGCTCATGCGGCGAGCTCCCGGACCGCCTGGGAGAACACCGCGCCGCGGTGCGCGTAATCGCGAAACATGTCGAGGCTCGCGCACGCGGGGGAGAGGAGCACGGTGTCCCCCGGCTTCGCCGCGCGCGCGGCCGCGCGCACCGCCGCCTCGAGCGACTCGCAGCGCTCGAGCGTCGTGACGCCCTCGAGCGCCTCCGCGACGGCATCCCGATCGCGGCCGATCAGCACGGCGTGGCGCACCTTGCCCCGAAACGCCGCCGCGAGCGGCGTGAAGTCCTGTCGCTTGCCGTCGCCGCCGAGGATCATCACGAGTGGCCCGGGCATCCCGGCGACCGCGGCGATCGTGGCGCCGACGTTCGTGCCCTTGGAATCGTCGACGTACGACACACCGCGCACGTCCGCGACCCACTGCGAGCGATGCGGCAGGCCCGGGAAGGTCCTGAGCTCGGCGAGCATCGGCTCGAGCGGCAGGCCGAGGGCCTCGCCGAGCGCGAGCGCGGCGAGCGCATTCGCGGCGTTGTGCAGCCCCTGGACCTTGAGCTCGCTCACGGGAAGCAGCGGCTC
>JASHSR010000312.1 GCA_030038645.1 Gammaproteobacteria bacterium | reverse complement strand
TGTCCTGCCGGCGGCGCGGCGCGCGTCGGTGAGGAACGCCAGGGCCGCCTCCGGCGTCGTCGCGGAGTCGCGCACGGCCGCGAGCCGGCTGAACGGCGGCCACGCCGCCTGAGCTCGCTCGGCGAGCGCCGTGCGCGCGAAGCCCTCGTAGCCTTCGGCGAGCAGATTCCGCAGCAGCGGATGCTCGGGGAACTCCGTTTGAATGAGCACCTCGCCCGGCTTGGCGCCGCGGCCGGCGCGCCCGGCGACCTGCACGATCGTCTGCGCGAGCCGCTCCGGCGCGCGAAAGTCGGTGCTGAAGAGTCCCTGGTCGGCGTTGAGCACGACGACCAGCGTCATGTTCGGGAAGTCGTGTCCCTTGGTCACCATCTGCGTGCCGACGAGGATGCGCGCGGCGCCGCTCGCGACACGCGCCATCACGGACTCCATGTCGCCTCGACGCCGGACGACATCGCGATCGAGCCGCACCAGAGCGCCCGCGCCGAAGGTCTCGGCCAGGGTCTCCTCGATGCGCTCCGTTCCCTGTCCGACGGACTTCACGAGAAATCCGCACTGCGGGCAGCGCTCGGGCAGTCTCGTCTCGGCGCCGCAGTGGTGGCAGCGCAGGCGCTGAGCGGCGCGATGCACGGTGAGCCGCGCATCGCAGTCCTTGCACGGCGCGATCCAGCCGCAGGCGGTGCAAAGGAGCGTCGGCGCGTAGCCGCGCCGGTTGAGGAACACGAGCACCTGCCCGTCCTCGCGCAGGTGCCGCTCGATGGCTTGCAGCGCGGGCGTCGAGAGTCCGGTATGAGCCGGATGCGCCCGCAAGTCCACGAGCGACATGCGCGGGGGCTCGCTCTGAACCGCGCGATGGGGGAGCGACAGGCGCTCGTACCGGCGCGTGCTGACGTTGTGCAGCGTCTCGAGCGCGGGGGTTGCCGACCCCAGCACGATCGGAACGCCGGCGCGCTGCGCCCGCATCACCGCAACGTCGCGTGCCGAGTAGCGAAAGCCGCTCTCGTGCTGTTTGAAGGAGGGATCGTGCTCCTCGTCGACGATGATGAGCCCGAGCTCGCGCACCGGCGCGAAGACCGCCGAGCGCGTGCCGATCACGATGCGCGCCTGCCCGCTGAAGGCCTCGCGCCAGGCCGCGAGGCGCTCCGGGTCGGTGAGGGCGGAATGCAGCACGGCGAGCGGCGCATCGAAGCGGTCGCGAAAGCGACCGACGAGCTGAGGGGTCAAGCCGATCTCCGGCACGAGCACGAGCGCGCGCTGTCCGCGGCGCAACACCTCCTCGATCGCGCGCAGGTAGACCTCGGTTTTGCCGCTGCCCGTGATTCCGTGCAGCACCCAGGCCGCGAAGCGGCCGAGCGATCCGCCGATCCTCTGCACTGCGAGCGCCTGCTCCGCAGTCAGGGGCGGTCCCGCGGCCCGCGCGCCGGCGGTCGTCGTCACGGGAGCCGGCGCTACTGTTTCCGCCCGGCAGGCGGCCCAGCCTCGACGCGCGAGCGCGCGCGCCGCCTCGCGCCAACGCGGCGAGTCCGCAGCGGGCTCTGAGCCGGGCCCCAGCATGCCTCCGGGCGTTGCGCTCCCTGTGGCGCCGAGCGCCAGGCTCACTGGCGCATCGAGCGCCGCGGATGCGTCCTGCTGCCCGGCGAGCAACGCGAGGAGCCGGCGCTGTTGGGGCGCGCGGCGGGGCTCACCGCGCTGGAAGGCCTCGAGTCCTTCAGGCGTCGCCACCCAACGTTGCTCCGTGCGCGCCACGGGCGCGCCGAGCCGCAGGGCCTTGGGGAGCGCGCAGGCGATCGCCTCGCCGAGGGGGTGGTGGTAGTAGTCCGCGGCCCAGCGCACGAGCGCGAGGGCTTCCCCGTCGAGGACGGGCGCCGCATCGAGCGCTGCCAGAGCCGGCTTGAGGCGATCGCGCGGCACATCCGAAGCCCGAGCGGTCTCGACGACGATGCCGACGAGCCGCCGCCGGCCGAACGGCACCTTGATGCGAATGCCCGGGCATGCCGCGGCGGGGTGCGTTTCCGGGAAGGTCGCGGCCGGGCCGGACTGCGGCGGCAGGTAATCGAACAGGCGCCGGACGGGTACGTCGAGGGCGACTCTCAAAACGCCGCCTGGGAGCGTCACGTCGGGCATCGGCCGAGAGAATCCATTTGAATTCAGCAGGTTAGCGTGCGGCGGCTCCGGGCGGATTATGACGGGTCAACACCGCGGCCGCCCCGGTGACTCTTTTTGGAGACAGGTCAACCCTACCGGCGCCGGCTGCGTTGTACGCGGCATGAGTGCCTTTGCTACGCTCGCGCCCGTTTATAACACGCCCGCGGCAGCGCACGGCGGCACTCTCTTGAACGACACGACAGCCGAGGCCCGCTCGGGGGCGCTCAATCAGTTCTTGGCGAGCGTCGAGCTCAAGGCGTTCAAGATCGCCCAGGCCAGCTTGCGCAACGAGGACGATGCGCTCGACGCCGTGCAGGACGCGATGCTGCAGCTCGCGCGCGCGTACGCCGATCGCTCGGCGGAGGAGTGGAGACCGCTTTTCTATCGGATTCTCGAGAATCGGATCCGCGACATGCAGCGCCGGCGAACGGTGCGGGGGCGGGTCATGGCATGGTTGCCGTTCAGGCGAGACGACGATGACGAGGAGCCCGACCCACTCGCGCAGGCTCCGAGCCCCGAGCCCTCCTTGACGGCGAAGCTGGAAGTGGAGGAGGCCATGCAGGCGCTCGAGACGGCGCTGCACGGACTCCCGCAGAGGCAGCGCCAGGCGTTCTTGCTGCGCAACCTGGAGGGTCTCGACGTGGCCCAGACGGCGGCGGCGATGGGCTGCTCGGAGGGAAGCGTCAAGACGCATTATTTCCGCGCGGTGCAGGCGCTGCGCGCTCGCCTGGGCGATTTCGAGGTCGAGTCATGACTCACAACAATGCGGACAATGCGAGCGAGCTGGAGCGGCGCACGCGCGCCGTGCTCCAGCACAGTCTCACGCGCGTCGATGCGCGGACGCGGTCGCGCCTCAACCAGGCCCGCCGCGCCGCGATCGAGGCCTCCGCCCGGACACGGCCGGTGGTATGGCGCAGCCGCAAGCTGATGCTGATGCCGGTCACGGGCGCCGTCGCCGCGGCGGTCCTCGCGACGGTGCTCGTATTCTTCGGCCCGGGGTCGCGCCCGGTGGCGCCGAAGGGTGAGAATGCGCAACCGTCGCTCGAGGTGCTGGACCTGCTCACGGACGATGAGAGCATGAGCTTGATGGAGAACTATGATCGTGGCTTCTATGAATGGGCGGCGGCACAGGGGGACGCTAACGCCGCGGAGGCGGACCCGAGCGGAGCGAAGCACACCACTTGACGCCGTGCGCCGGCCGATCGGCGGCGCGCCGCGCACCGGAAGGTAGGGAGCCGATATGCCGCGAGGGCGGCGGGCCGCGACGCGCGGACTCTCCTGGCTGCTGTTCGCCTCGATGCTCGGCGCCGCGGCGCTGCCGGCCGCCGTCTGCGCCGACGGCCAGGCGAAGCAGGCCAAGCATCCGCAGGACGACGCCGACTTGATGGAGTTCCTGGGCAGCATCGGCTCCGCGGACGAGAGATGGATCGACTACTTGAAGAGGACCGATCCGGAGAAAGTCGCATCGACGGCAAAGCCGCCGGCTTCCTCGGCAGGGGGCAGCTCGGACGGGGGTTCCGGCGGGGGTCAGAAGAAGTGAGAAGACTGCGCTCGACGGCTCTGTTGACGCTGCTGCTCGCCGCGGCGACGCCCGCCTTTGCGCAGCTCGCAGCCCCGCCGG
The DNA here is from genome assembly GCA_030038645.1 of Gammaproteobacteria bacterium. Classification (GTDB taxonomy): domain Bacteria; phylum Pseudomonadota; class Gammaproteobacteria; order Steroidobacterales; family Steroidobacteraceae; genus JASHUC01. The sequence goes on along the minus strand of JASHSR010000312.1, from coordinate 1,692 downwards.
CGCCGACCTTTGCGCCGCCGAGCGCACCGCCCAACGCCTCGCCGAGCGCATCGCCCAACGCCCTGCCGCCGCCGCCGCGCGTCAGCTGGTCGAGCCTCTCGCCGGCTCAGCAAAGATTGCTTTCCCGCTACTCAGGCCAGTGGGACAGCCTGCCTCCGGGGCGCCAGCAGGCGCTCACCAACGGCAGCAATCGCTGGCTGCACATGACTCCCCAGCAGCGCGGCAACGCTCGGCGTCGCTTCCAGCGCTGGCAGGCGCTCCCGCCCGACGAGCGCCAGCTGCTGCAGAGGCGGTGGGAGGAATTCCGGTCGCTGCCGCCCGACCGTCAGCAGGTCGTGCGCCAAAACTTCCGCAAGTTCGAGAGCCTCCCGCCCGAGCGCCGCCAGGAGCTCCGCCGAGAGTGGCAGCGCGCGACGCCGCAACAGCGCCAGCAGATGCTCGAGCAATCGCGCCAGCGCGCGCTGCAGCGACGGCAGATGAGGCCGCAGGTCCGCGAGCGAGGACTTCGGTCTCGGCGGCAGCGCGATCCGTGGCTGCAGCCCCAGTCGTTCGACGGACCGCGCGCCCGCGTCCGCCGAGGGCATCGCTATCGCTGACGGAGCCGCGGCCGGACAGGGATCGGGATGTTGCACACATCCGCGTGGCCGGCCGGCACCTTGTACCAGGCGTCCCGCCGATTGCGTCGCGCTTCGATGAGCTCGGCGAAGGTCCGGGTGTCCGTGCGCATGACCTCGAGCCGCGAGCGCTCCCTCGCCGGCACGTCGGCCGCGACTCTCATCGACTCGATCCGCGTGCGCTGCTCGCGCTTCGTGTAGAACCCGAGCGGACCCGTGCCGCGGGGGAGCGAGGAGAGCAGCTCCATGCCCCTCACCACCCGTCCGACCAGCGCGACGTTGCGATCCAGCTGCCGCGGCGCCTGGCCGATCACGGCGTAGAGCTCGCTGCCGTTGCCGCTCTCCACGTCGTCGTTGCGGCCGGCGCCGACCATTCCATAGCAGTGGACCAGCCATGCGCGGCCGACGGCCGGATCGCGCGCCGCCGGGAAGCCCCCCGAGAAGCCGACCTCCGGCGCGTAGGTGTCGGGATCCTCGAGCGGCGTGAACGGAACGTCTCGCGCCGAGACGACGAACTCGGCCGGGAGCGAGCGCTTCGCCGCGCCGAGCGATCTCCTGTGATCGGGATCGCCCCACTGCACGACGAAGTCGTCCTGCACGCGCTCGATCGCGAGACCGTCGAAGTAGCCTTCGCGGACGAGTGTCTTGATGTTGGCCACGTATTCCGGCGCGAACTTCGGCGCGAGCTCGATGACCACGCGGCCCGCGGGCAGCTGCATGTACAACGTGTTCTCGGGGTCGAGCGGCTTCCAGTCGCTCGGCCTCGATGCGGCGACGATGTCGGCCACGGTCGCAGGCTTGTGAGCGGCCGGCAGCTCGGCGGCGGTAAGAAGGGGAACGAGCGAGAGCATGGCCGGTACGGCGTACCGGCATAGAGAGGCCTTAATGCAATGCATCAACAAAGTGTACGCCGAAGCGCCGCGCGGCAGCGATATCGCTCGGGTCTGCGGCCGGAGCACTCCGGAGCGTGGCCTAGCACTCCGGTGACGCGGTCTCGAAGCGTGAGCGCGGCGGAGCCGGCGCGCGGGAACCGTTCTTGTTACCCGGTGGAGAGCTGAATCCTTCAGTGCTCACGTAG
>JASHSR010000311.1 GCA_030038645.1 Gammaproteobacteria bacterium | reverse complement strand
GTACTCTCGATTGCGGCGCTGAGCGGATAGCAGCCGAGGGAGCGGAAGCGCACCATCCGGATCTCCTCGCGCTCCCCGGGCTCGAGGGGCAGCCGCTCGTCGTCGCGCATGATGAGCAGTCCGTCGCGCCGGACGACCGGGCGCGGCGCCGCGAAGTAAAGCGGCACGACCGGGATCGCCTCCGCGCGCGTGTACTGCCAAATATCGAGCTCGGTCCAGTTCGAGAGCGGGAACACCCGGATGGTCTCGCCCTTGTTGATCCGCGTGTTGTACAGGCGCCAGAGCTCGGGCCGCTGGCTGCGCGGGTCCCACACGTGCCCCTTCGAGCGGAACGAGAAGATCCGCTCCTTGGCGCGGCTTTTCTCCTCGTCGCGCCGCGCCCCGCCGAACGCCGCATCGAACCCCCACTGGTCGAGCGCCTGCTTCAGCGCCTCGGTCTTCATCACCTGCGTGTGCAGCTGCGAGCCCGAGGTGATGGGATTGATGCCGCGCGCGCGGCCCTCGGCGTTGGTGTAGACGAGCAGCTGCACGCCGTAGCGCTCGGCGATCATGTCCCGGTGGCGGATCATGTCGCGGAACTTCCAGCCGGTGTCGACGTGCAGCAGCGGGAAGGGGGGCTTCGAGGGATGGAACGCCTTGATCGCGATGTGCAGCATGGCGCCCGAGTCCTTCCCGATGGAGTAGAGCATCACGGGCTTCGCGAACTCGGCCGCGACCTCGCGCATGATCTCGATGGACTCGGCCTCGAGCCGCTTCAGATGTGGCGAGAGCATGCCGGCGGCCTAAGCTGCGATCGGCTGCGGCGCGAGCGCACCGCTCGCGACGAACCAGGGGTTGCGGTACTGAGGCTTGCCGTATCGCAGCGGCTCGCCGTCGGGCGCGATCACCGTGCCGCCCGCGCCGAGGAGCACGGCATGCCCCGCCGCGGTATCCCATTCCATGGTCGGGCCGAGGCGCGGATACAGGTCCGCCCTGCCCTCCGCGACCAGACAGAATTTGAGCGAGGAGCCGACGGAGACCCGCTCCGCGACGCGATAACGCGCGAGATACACGTCCGTCTCGGGCGTTGAGTGCGAGCGCGAGGCGACGGCCGTGATGCCCTCCTTCGGCACGGGCCTCACGTGGATCGGCTCGCGGCGCCCGTTTGCTGCGGCGTGCGGGTCCTGCTCGCTGCGAAACGCGCCCGAGGCGACCTCGGCGGCAAACAATCGGCCGAGCGCCGGCCCATAGACGACGCCGAGAACCGGCGCGCCGCGACGCACCAGAGCGATGTTGACCGTGAACTCGCCGCTCCCGGCGATGAATTCCTTCGTGCCATCGAGCGGGTCCACCAGGAAGAACTCATCCGATGCCGCCGGCACCCGTCCGGCCGCGACCTGCTCCTCGGCGACCACGGGCGTTGCGGGCGCGCAGCGCGCGAGCCGCTCGAGAATGACGGCCTCCGCTGCGTGATCCGCGTCCGTGACGGGCGAGGCGTCGGCCTTCCGGCGCACCTCGATGCCGCTCTGATAATGAGTCTGCGCGGCGCGACCAGCTTCGATGGCAGCGCCGATCATGGCCTCGAGAAGCTGGCTATCCGACATGCATGCACGACCTTCGGCGGCAGTTTACACAGGCAAGCCGCGCCGGCGATGCGCACCACTGCTCACGCTAAGACTTCTTGGCAATGAGCATATGACGACACGCGGCGCGCTTCGAACTGCACTGCGGGGCGCCGCCGCGCGTTCCAGTGGGGGCATGCCACGGGTCGTCCGGCGTGCCGGCGACGGAGGCGTGGCGTGAGGATGTGCGATCGGGATATATTTAATTTAAATACAATGAGTTAAAATATCTATCTGCGGTTATTTCTCGATCTGGAGCGGACGTGGCGGCCCGGAGGGCGTCGGAACCAACATTGTGCGCCGCCGAGCGGACGTCATCCGGCGGAACGGTCGGCTCCGCCCGAGGTCAAACTCAGACTGCGCGCTTTGTAAGTCTTTCTAAATCCATCGGATTTGGGTCGACGCGCTTCGCAGTCCTCGTCAACGCTGATGAACATGGCGCGTTGGGCGATTATCCTCCACGTGCGATTCCTCGATGTGAGGAGCGGGAGATCCATGGAAACCTTTTATAGCTCGATCGGCAGAACGTGGCGCACGGCTCGGGTCGTAATGCTCGGACGCTCCGCTCGCTTCGCGATCGTAGCGCTTGCGGCCGGAACCCTCTGTGCCTGCGTAACGCCACCGCCTCCGCGACCGCCGCCGCCTCCGCCCATCAACACGACGGTCTATGCGTACCCGCTGCACGGCCAGAGCGCCCAGCAGCTCGACCAGGACCGATACGAGTGCTACGTCTGGGCGAAGAATCAGACGGGCTTCGATCCGAGCGCGCCGAACTTGCCGCCCTCGGCGAGAGTGCAGGTCGTGAGCGGACCGCCGCCGGGAACCAACACCGCGGTGGGCGCCGTCGCAGGCGCCGCGCTCGGCGCCGCGCTCGCTCCGCCCTGGCAGCGCGGCTTTGGAGCCGTGGCCGGCGCACTGATCGGCGGGGCGATCGGCTCCAGCGCCGATGCGGCGAACGCGCAGCGCAACGCGCAAGTGACGGGCTACACCAACGCCCAGATCGCGCAGGTCGAGCAGCAAGCCGCGAGCTATCGCCGCGCTCTCGCCGCGTGCCTCGAGGGTCGCGGCTACAGCGTACACTGAGTCCGTAAGGAGTCGTTGACATCATGAGGGTCCCATTCAGGCATTGGAGCGCGGCGCTCCTTCTCGCGCTGTGCGCAGGGCTCGCGGTCTCGGCCGCACAGGCCCAGAACCGGTACGATCGGGGACACGCGAGCTTCGACCGCGGGCGCGAGCATGTCGACACACGCTTCCACCACAATCACGCGTATCTCAACCGTGGGGTCGTCGTTCACGCGCTGCCGGCGCGGCATTACGACGTAGTGTTCGGTGGGGCCCATTACTTCTTCGCCGGTGGCGTCTGGTACGCCGCGCGCGCGGGGGCCTTCATCGTCGTCGCGCCGCCGTTCGGCGTGTTCCTGCCCATCCTGCCGCCGTTCTACACCACGATTTGGGTGGCCGGCGTGCCCTACTACTACGCGGACGATGTCTATTACGTCTATCGCGGTCCCGTGAGCGGGTACGAGGTGGTGGCTCCGCCGCCGGAGGCGCAGGTCGCCGACGCTCCGCCCCCACCCGGGGGTCCTCCCGGCCCGCCAGGGCCCGGCCCTGCGCCGGCGAGCCACGAGCTGTTCATCTATCCGAAGAACGGCCAGAGCCCCGATCAGCAAGCGAGGGATCGCTACGAGTGCCACAGCTGGGCGATGAGCCAGACCGGCTTCGATCCGATGGTGGCGAATGGTGGCGTGCCGCCCGATCAGACCGCCCCCAAGCGCGCGGACTACGATCGGGCGATGGACGCCTGCCTCGAGGGTCGCGGCTACACCGTGAGGTAGGCGCCGCGCCTACCTCACCCCGCTCTCGCGGAGGATCCGCGGCACGTGCGCTTCCCAGCCGAGCGCCATGATGTGGACGCCGCTGCAGACGCCCTGCAGGCCGCGAACCAGCCGCACGGCGATCTCGATCCCAGCTTGCTCCTCGCGCCCCGCCGCCGCGGCTTGCTGCATTTCCGCGATGAGCTCGTCGGGAACGCGGATGCCGGGCACGTTCGCGTTCAGCCAACCGGCCATCTTGGCTGATTTGAGCGGGATGATGCCGGCGAGCAGCGCGGTGTCCCCGAGGCCCGCCGCGGCGACGAACCGCTCGACAACCGCCACATCGAAGACGGCCTGAGTCTGCAGAAAGCGCGCGCCGGCGTCGATCTTGCGACGCGTGTTGTCCACTTCCTTCGCGAGATCCTGCGCGCCCGGATTCGCGGTGGCGCCGATGAAGAGCCGCGGCGTCCCCTTCAGCTCGTTCCCTGCGAGATCGTGTCCGCCGGCGAGCGCGCGCGCCGCGCCGAGGAGCTCCACGGTCGTCAGGTCGAAGACCGGCTTGGCGTCCGGGTGATCGCCGTTCTTCGGCGAGTCGCCCGTCATGAAGACGAAGTTGCCGATGCCGAGCGCCGCTGCGCCGAGCAGGTCCGCCTGCACGGCGATGCGGTTACGGTCGCGCGCCGTGACTTGAACGATGGGCTCGACGCCGCGGTCGAGCAGCAGGCGCGCGACGGATTTCGGCTCGATCGCCATGCGCGCGCGCGGCGATTCGGTGAGATTCACGGCGTCGACGCAGGGCTTCAGCAACTCCGCCTTGGCGTAGAGATCCGTGAGGTCGATTCCCTTCGGGGGCGTCAGCTCCGTCGTGACCGCAAAACTGCGCGAGCGCAGCTTCTCCTCGAGTCGGTTCGTCATGGGGAAGTGCTCTCTCGCTCGTCGTTAGCCGTACAATCGGCGCGGCGACCGCATATTGCCACCGAGACCCCTGCATGGCCACCCTCACTCACTTCCTCACGGCGGCATTCGAGCGTGGACACGGGCCTTCGCGCGCCGCGCCGCGACTGCCTGAGCGCGAGGCGCTGCGCCTCCCGGAGCACGACCTCGGCTCGCTCCTGCGGGCGGCGGAGGAGCTGACGCTCGCCGGGCACGGCTCGGTCGTCACGTACTCGCGCAAGGTGTTCATTCCGCTCACCCAGCTGTGCCGCGACGTCTGTCATTACTGCACGTTCGCCAAGGCGCCGCGCGCGCTGCGCAGCGCCTATCTCAAGGTGGACGAGACGCTCGAGATCGCGCGGGCAGGCGCCGCGGCCGGATGCAAGGAGGCGCTCTTCACGCTCGGCGACAAGCCGGAGCTGAGATATGCGAAGGCGCGCGCGGCGCTCGCCGACTTGGGCTACGAGAGCACGCTCGCGTATCTCGGCGCGGCGGCAAGCGCCGTGTACGGTGAGACCGGGCTGCTCCCCCACCTCAACCCCGGCGTCATGACACGCGAGGACCTGAGCCGCCTGCGGCCGGTGTCCGTCTCGATGGGGCTGATGCTCGAGTCGGCGGCCGACCGGCTCTGCGAGCGCGGCGGCCCGCACTGGGGATCGCCCGACAAGGCGCCCGCCGCGCGGCTCGCGACGCTTGAGGCGGCCGGCGAGCTCGCGATTCCGTTCACGACCGGGCTGCTGATCGGCATCGGCGAGACGCGGCGGGAGCGCATCGAGGCGTTGCTCGCGCTGCGCGCGCTGCACGAGCGCTACGGGCACCTTCAGGAGATCATCATCCAGAACTTTCGCGCCAAGCCCGCCACACGAATGGCGCGCGCGCCGGAGCCGCCGCTCGAGGAGCACCTGTGGACGGTGGCCGCGGCCCGGTTGATTTTCGGGCCCTCCATGTCGCTGCAGGCGCCGCCCAATTTGCAGCCCGGCGCGCTCGCAGCGCTGATCGAGGCCGGCGTGAACGACTGGGGCGGCGTCTCGCCGGTCACGCCGGATCACGTCAATCCGGAGGCGCCGTGGCCCCATCTCGATGCGCTCGCCGAGCAGACGCACGCCGCGGGGCGCACGCTCATCGAGCGGCTCGCCATCACGCCGCCCTTCGCTCGCGACCCCGTGAGGTGGGTGGACGCCGGCCTACAGACCGCCGTCCGCGCTCGAGCGGACAGCAGCGGGCGCGCGCGCGTCGATCCCTGGCGCGCCGGCGCCGCGATGCCGATTCCGGGGCAGGCGCAGGAGTG
>JASHSR010000310.1 GCA_030038645.1 Gammaproteobacteria bacterium | reverse complement strand
CCGGCCGCGGTTGAGGCGGTAATCAGGAACTGGCGCCGATCGAGCGTCGTCGAAGTGATCCGGCTCCCGTCCATAATGTGGCCCTCCACCGCTCAGCCCTTCATCATCTGCGCGGCGCGATGAATGGCGCGACGCAGACGCTCATAGGTGCCGCAGCGACAGATATTGGTGATGTTGGCATCGATGTCGGCGTCGGTCGGATTGGGATAGTTTTTGAGGAAGGCGACCGTCGCCATGATCTGGCCGGATTGGCAGTAGCCGCATTGCGGCACGTCCTCGGCGATCCAGGCCTGCTGCACCGGATGGCTGGCGTCCGTGGCGAGGCCTTCGATGGTGGTGACGGCTGCGCCGGCGAGGCCCCCGATCGGCACCGAGCAGGAGCGCACTGCCTCGCCATTGATGTGCACGGTGCATGCGCCACACTGGGCAATACCGCAGCCGAACTTGGTACCGGTGAGTCCAATCGCATCGCGCAACGCCCAAAGCAGAGGCGTGTCTGGCTCGAGGTCAAGTTGATGCTGCGTGCCGTTGACGCTGATTGTGATCATGGCCCGAACTCCCGCAGGCTTGCGATTGCTGCAAAACCTACCACAGTCTACCCCCAAGTTGGACCTCAGCCGGGGTGTGCGTATCCCGATCGCGATCCTCGGCCGCCGAATCGCTGAGATCCGGCAGCGGTTGAAGTCGGCCGGAGACGGCCGTCGTCTGTGCGCCAGACTGCGGGCGCACAGGGGCTGCCCCCTGGCACAGGCTCCGCGAACCCGAGGGACGCTGAAGATCCACACCGTCACCGGCAGTCGCGCGGCCGCCGGTCACCGGGATGAGTCCGATCTGTGCGGCCGCCGGCCGCACACACAGCAAAGCGATTGCAGCGAGTGTCGCGCCGAGCCACAATTTTTTCATGTCACGCCTCGTTGCGGCTGAAGATATCCACCTGGAACGCGTCGCGGCATGAGATTGCCGGTCGACCAGGACGTCTACGCCGCCACTCGCTGAAACTCGGAGAGGACATGTCAAACATGAACGACAAAGTGGCTGTGATCACTGGAGCAAGCAGCGGGATCGGGCGGGCGACAGCCGAGGCATTCGCGGCGAAGGGCGTCCGTGTGGCCTTGGCAGCGCGTCGCGAGAAGGAGTTGGCCACTCTCGTCGCCGATATCGAGGCCCGCGGCGGAACGGCAATAGCCCTGTGCACTGACGTTTCTATCGCTGCGGACGTGCAACGATTGATTACACGCACGATCGAGACATTCGGGCGCCTCGACTTCGCCGTAAACAACGCTGGGGTCGAGGGAACGGTCGCAACGATCATGGACTATCCGGAGGAGACGTGGGATCGCGTCCTCGGCATCAATCTGAAAGGGACGTTCCTCTGCATGAAGTACGAGGCTCGAGCGATGCTCGAGTGTGGACACGGGGGCGCCATTGTCAACGTGGGCTCTGTAAATTCCTTTCTCGGAGGGCCAGGGTTCGCACCGTACGTTGCATCTAAGCATGCCCTGGTCGGGCTGACGACGAGCGCGTCCGCCGAGCTTGCGCCGAAGGGGATCAGGGTGAACATCGTGTGTCCGGGGGTCATCGACACCCCGATGCATCGTCGCGGGAGACAACTGCTCGGTGACGCGCTGTACGATAACCTTCTGCGGCAGAGCGTCCATTCGCGACGCGCGGGCAAGCCCGAGGAAATCGCGCAATCCATCATCTTCTTGTGCTCGGATGAGGCGAGCTATATCACAGGAACCACGCTGACGCCCGATGGCGGCTACACGCTCACGATGTGAGCTGAGACCAAGCTCTTGCCGCGGCTGATTTTGGATTGCACGCGCGGAGTCGAACCGGATGCTCTCGAATCGAGATTATAAATATCGTATAAGCTATTGATTAAATGGCTCCTCGGGTTGGAATCGAACCAACGACCAACGGATTAACAGCCCGTCGACTGACTCTACACATCTTTACCAATCAGCCACTTGCGGCGCTTGCCATCCCACTTCCCCGGCTGATCCAGTCACACTTTGGGCACACTCAGCCGGGAGCCGTCACATAGGCGGGCAGGGGACTCGAGCTTGGAGCTCGAGCCCGTCGCACCCCTTGTATCAGTGCAATGGTTGCACTAGAATACCTCATGCCTACGGTGAGGCGCTTCGCTCGCTCCCGGATAGCGATGTATTTCGGCGACCATCCGCCGCCGCACTTCCACGTCATCACGGGAAGCGACGAGGAGATCCAAGTCGAGATCGAAACACTCGCCATCATCAAAGGCGAAGCCAATCCGCGCGATACGGCTGAGGCTTTCCAGTGGGCAGAGCCAAACAGGGAGGAGCTCAGGGCGCGATGGCGTGAGTATTCCGAGGAGGAGAAGTGATGAACGAGAGCAAGCCGGTTCGCATCACGGGCGTGGAGCCCGTGCGCGATTACACCCTGCGCGTCGCGTTCATGAGCGGCAGAGCGTTCACGGTAGACCTGCGTGATTTTGTGCACCGCCTCAAGGGCCTGCGCGCGCTGCGCGATCCGAAGACATTCGCTAAGGTGAATGTTGGCGAGGGGGGCTTCAGCCTCGTGTGGCGGGGAGAGCTCGACGTGGGCGCCGATCGACTCTACGAGATGGCGCTCGAGCAGAACGGGCGCGCCGATACCGTGGCCTTCATCCGCTGGCGCTGGCGGAACAAGCTCAGCCTGTCCGAGGCTGCCGAGGCGCTCGGTGTGTCCCGCCGAATGGTGGCCTACTATGAAAGCGGCAAGCAGGAAGTGCCGCGTACGGTGCTGCTCGCCCTGAAAGGCTGGGAAGCTGAGCGGCGACACGCCGTCGCCTGAGGACATTCACAATACCGCCCACCGAGTTCGAGCGGTTTGCGGTGCCTGAGGCGATAGACGATGAATGCGCTAATCGAGAGCAATCCCGCGGTCATGATGGGCAAGCCGGTGGTACGGGGGACCCGAGTCACCGTGGAGCATATCCTGTATAAATTGGCTGCCGGCGATACGATCGAGCAGGTACTGGAGGCGCATCCGCGTCTGACTCGACAGGGGGTGCTTGCCGCGATTGAGTTCGGAGCGCAGGCCCTCAGGGCCGATGTTATCTATCCTCTGTCCGCGGCATGAACCCTGTCGCGGATGAGGCTGTCGATAAAGCTGTCGTCACGCCCCCTGCTCGACGGTACGTACGATGATCGCGGTCAGGGTCAGGCGGATATTGCCGCGCCAGTGCTCTATCGCCCGCGCAGCGTGGAATCGCAGCGCCATCGACAGGTGGCTGAAATCGGGTGTCTCTTCCTCGGGGGCCAACGGGAAATCCTCGACCAGTGGCACGTCGTCCTTGCTCGCGAGCTTGTGCTTGATGCGTTCTGCGGCGACGCGCTCGAAATCCTGCATGGTCCGCACGCCCGCGAAGTCCCGTTCGTATGCCGCTTCAGCCTGCCGTGGA
>JASHSR010000309.1 GCA_030038645.1 Gammaproteobacteria bacterium | reverse complement strand
CGCCGCCGAAGCTCACGATGGCATCGCCGCGCAACGCCTCGAGCGCCGCGGCCATCGCGCGCACGCGCCCGGCGGGGGCGTGCTGCGCAGCCTCCGCATAGACCCCGACGCAGCGCGGCCCGAGCGCTCCCCGCACTCGATCGATGAGTCGCGAGCGGCCGAGCGAAGCGCTCGTCGCGAGCAGCGCGCGGCCGGCTCCGCGGCGGTCGAGCTCCTCGCCGAGTCTCGTGATCGCGCCCGCGCCGGAGATCACCGCCTCGAGCCGAGTGAGCCTGAACTGCCGCATGGTGATCTGCGAGTCGCGCGACGAGGTGCTCGGGCCCGCGGCGCGCCTAGATCTCGACGACTCCCTGGTCGGTGCCGACGAGCAGCACGTCTGCCGGCCGCTCGGCGAAAAGTCCCACGGTGACGACGCCCGGTATCTGATTGAGCGCGGACTCGAGCGTCGGCGGATCGGCGATCGCGAGCCCGTGCACATCGAGGATGTGGTTGCCGTTGTCGGTCACGCAGCCCTGCCGCCATACGGCGCGGCCCCCGAACCGGGCGAGGCGCCGGGCGACGAGATTGCGCGCCATCGGGATCACCTCGATGGGCAGCGGAAAGGATCCGAGCGTGTCCACGACCTTGGTGTCGTCGAGGATGCAGACGAACTCCCGGGCGGCCTCGGCAACGATCTTCTCGCGCGTGAGCGCTCCGCCGCCGCCCTTGATGAGGTGGCGGCGCCGCGTCGCCTGGTCGGCGCCGTCCACGTAGAGCGTGAGCTCGCTCACCTCGTTGAGGTCGATCACCGCGATGCCCGCGGCCGCGAGGCGCGCGCTCGTTGCCTCGGAGCTTGCGACCGCCCTCACCCGCACGGGATGCGCCGCGAGCGCATCGATGAAGCAGTTCACCGTCGAGCCGGTGCCGACGCCGATCGGCGTGTTCTCCTCGAGGCGGCGCAGCGCGGCGGCCGCCGCGCGTCTTTTTTTCTCGAGTGCGCTCATCGAGCTCGCTCCCGAGCGGGACCTCAGAAACGACTGTGCCCGCAGGAGCGGGCACAGTCGTTTCGGATTCGATTCGGCGGGCGCGGAGCCTGTCCGCGCCCGCCGAGTTTCAAGGCCTATTTCTTCTTAGAAGCTTTCTTCTTGGCCTTCTTTTTCGCCTTCGCCATATTGGCTCTCCAGTTGTCGGGTTAGTCCGAGGTCGGAGTATATACACGCAAATTGAAATTACAAGCGAGTGGAGCGCCCGAGTGGCGCGGTTGATGAGCCGCGCGGCTCACTCGAGCGACAGGATGAGCTTCCAGTGAGCCGCCTCGACCGGCATGACTGAGAGGCGATTGCCCGGGCGCAGCAGAGTGAGGTCGCGAAGCGCGGGGCGCCGGCGCAGCTCCTCGAGCGAGATCACACGGGAGAGACGGCGCTCGAGCATCACGTCGACCATGAACCAGCGTGGGGCATCGCGCTTGCTCGCCGGATCGAAGTGGACGTGGCCGCGCTCGAAGGCGGTGGGATCCGGATAGCCTTCCTTCACGATCCTCACGATGCCGACGATCCCGGGCACCTCGCAGCTCGAATGGTAGAGAAACGCGCGATCGCCGCGCTTCATCTGGTCGCGGAGCATGTTGCGGGCCTGGAAGTTGCGCACGCCGTCCCACGAGGTGGTCTTGCGCGGCGAGCGCTCGAGGTCGTCGATGCCGAACGAGGTCGGCTCGGTCTTCAGCAGCCAGAACGACATGCGAGCAAGCCCTCCTCGGTGACGACGCCGTCGAGATGCACATCGTGGGGCGCCCCGGCGATCGCGTCGACTCGCTGCGCGGCAAAGGCGACGCCGATGAGCTTCGGCCGGCGCCACGCGGCTCGCAGCCGCAGAAACGCGAACGCGCGGTCGTAATAGCCCGCCCCCATCCCGAGGCGCATGCCGGCCGCGTCGAAGCCGACGAGCGGGACGAACACGAGATCGAGCCAGCGGGCGGGGATGGAGCTCGCGGCTCCCGGCTCGAGAATGCCGAGGCGGTTGCGGCGCATCGGACCCCGGGCCGCCACGAAGATCATGCGCCTGCGGCGGCGGTCGACGATGCGCGGCAGGTAGAGGAGAGCGCCCCGCCGGCGCGCGAGCCGCGCGAGCGGCGCGATGTCGAGCTCCTCGGGGAGCGGCGCGTAGAGCGCGATGCGCTGCCCGGCGTGAAAGCGAACGTGGCGCCGGACCTGCAGCGCGACGCGGCGCTCGGCGCTCTTGCGCGCCTCCGGCGGAATGGCCCGCCGCCTTGCCCTGAGCTCCTTGCGCAGACGCGCGCGAGCCCGCGCGATGTCGCCGTCCCCACGCGGGATGGCGCTGTCCCCGCGTACGCCGCCGCCGTTTCCCTCCGCCACCTTCTTCTCTTAGTCAGATGCTCGGGGTCGCGCTCCGCGCGACCCCGTAAGATCCTGGGCGCAGCCCATGGGAAGACATCGCCCGCCTGTGCCGTTGCGAGCCGTTGCTCTCGAACCAGAGCAACAAAGTGGGACGAGCTGCAGCAGGTAAGGCTTTCCGCTCCAGGCGGACTTGCACAATTCTGCCCGCAAGCCCTTCGGTCCCATGGGTGTTTCAATTAGGGTCGAGAGGTAACCCGGCCAGCTGTCGAACACCGCAGGCGACGCCGACACCACTCTACACGAGGAAAGGCGTTCGCGGGAGAGAGGGCGGCTAGAGCTCGAGCTGCTGAGACTTCTCGAGAGTGGACTCGACGCGCTCGCGCAGGGATCGCACGCGGCCGGCGAGGTCGCTTTCGAGCTGGCCCTCGCGCTGCTTGACCTGCAGGAGCTCGTTGGCGAGGTTCAGGGCGGCCATCACCGCGATGCGGTCGAGCCCGACGACCTTGCCGCTGTCGCGGATCTCGCGCATGCGCGCGTTCAGGAACTCGGCGGAATCGAGCAGAGCCGAGCGCTCCTCGTACGGACAGGCGATGATGTACTCTTTCTCCATGATCCGCACGCTCACGCGCGCCGGCTCGCTCGGACTCATGCGCCACGCTCCAGGGTCTTCAGCCGCCCGATCATCGCCTCGACGCGGGTGCGCACCTGCTCGTTCTTGTGAAGGAGCGCCGCTCTTTCGTTCCCAAGCGTCTCGTGCCGCTGGCGCAGAGCGCGGTTCTCGTCCTTCAGCTGCTCGATGGACGCGGTGAGCTCGTCGATGCGTTTTTCCAGGCGCCTGAGCTCGAGATCGAGCTGCGCCTTTGTTGTGTTGCTCATCGTCGTGACTATAGAGCGCCCGTCTTCGCGCGGTCAATGATCGGCGGGAGAGGGGCCGAGTCGCGCGCGCGAGCAACGGCGGCGGTTTCGGGCATAATGTCCAGCGCGATGCCGGCACTCGACTACTCGGAAATCCAGCAGGCGCTCGAGGAGGCGCACTCTCTCGCCGAAGCGGCCGAGGCTCACGGCACCCTGGCCGGTTGTCTGTGCGCAACGGTCGCCTACCGCTTCGAGGACTGGCTCGCCGAGATTCTTCCGGACGGCGAGGCCGATCTTCGGACGACCGAGGCCTTACGAGAGCTCTTCGAGAGCACCGCCGGCGCGCTCGGCGCCACCGAGATGGAGTTCAGTCCGCTGCTGCCCGGGGACGTTGAGCCCATCGACGCCCGCGCGAATGCCCTCGGCCTGTGGTGCCAGGGCTTTCTCTACGGACTCGGGGCGAGCTCGCTTCACGATGCGACCCAGCTGCCCGGCGATGTGGGGGAGATCGTGCGCGACCTCACGGAGATCACCCGAGTCGGCGTCGATTCCGCGGAGAGCGTCGAATCGAACGAGGGCGCGTACGCGGAGCTCGTAGAGTTCGTTCGCGTCGGCGTGCAGGTCGTGTTCGAGGAGCTCGAGCCCTTGCGCATTCCGGCCAAGCGCTCCGACGGAGCGCTGCACTGATGCGCCGCCCCGCCGTCAGCGGCGTCTCCAAGGAGGAGTTCGCGCGCCGCCGCCGCCAGCTCATCCGCATCATGGGGCGGGATGCGATCGCCATCGTGCCCGCGGCTCCGGTTCGGCATCGCAACAACGATGTCGAGTACGCGTACCGGCAGGACAGCGACTTCTTCTATCTCACCGGCTTCGGCGAGCCCGAGGCGGTTGCCGTGCTCGTTCCGGGACGGCCGCAGGCGGAATATGTCCTATTCGTGCGCGACCGCGATCCGGAGCGCGAGGTGTGGGACGGCCGGCGCGCCGGGACCGCGGGGGCGACGCGCCGTTACGGCGCCGACGATGCCTTCCCGATCGACGACATCGACGAGATCCTGCCCGGGCTCATGGAGAACCGCGCGCGCGTGTTCTACGCGATGGGCACTCATCCGGAGTTCGATCAGCGCGTCGTCGGCTGGGTCAATGCCTTGAGGGCCCAGGCGCGCAACGGGCGGCACCCTCCGCAGGAGATCGTCGCGCTCGATCACGTCCTGCACGACATGCGCCTGTACAAGTCGCGCACCGAGCTCAGCCTGATGCGCGAGGCCGCGCGCATCGGCGCCCGGGCGCACATCCGTGCGATGAAGGCTTGCCGCCCCGGCCGCAACGAGTACGAGATCGCGGCGGAGATCGTCCACGAGTTTCACCGTCATCGGGCCGACATCTCCTACCTGCCCATCGTGGGCGGCGGCGAGAACGCCTGCATTCTTCACTATCGCGAGAACGACCAGCCGCTGCGCGACGGCGATCTGCTGCTCATCGACGCCGGATGCGAGTACGAGTGCTACGCCTCGGACATCACGCGCACCTTGCCCGTCAACGGCCGCTTCACCCCGGAGCAGCGCGCCGTGTACGAGATCGTCCTGGAGGCCAATCTCGCGGCGATCGCCAAGGTGCGGCCGGGCAACTCGTGGAACGATCCCCACGCCGCCGCGGTTCGCGTGGTGACGCAGGGCCTGAAGCGGCTCGGACTGCTGAAGGGACGCGTCACGGCCCTCGAGCGCGAGGGCGCCTACCGGCGCTTCTTCATGCACCGCACCGGGCACTGGCTCGGCATGGATGTCCACGACGTGGGCGATTACAAAGTGGGCGACGAGTGGCGCGTGCTCGAGCCCGGCATGGTCCTCACCATCGAGCCCGGCATCTACATCTCGTCCGCCCGGCGCGGCGTGCCGCGCCGTTTCCGCAACATCGGCATTCGCATCGAGGACGACGTGGTCGTCACGCGCGACGGCGCGGAGGTGCTCACTTCCGGTGCCCCCAAGGATCCCGACGCGATCGAGGCGGCGATGGCGGCGTCCTGAAGGGGCGCCGCGGACTCGAGGACGCCGCTCCTTAAGTAAGGAGAGCGCTGCGATGGAGAGTTTCGACGTTGCGGTCGTCGGGGGTGGCATGGTCGGCGCGAGCTTCGCGCTCGCGCTGGCGCAGACCCGCCTGCGGATCGCCCTCGCGGAGAGCGTCGCTCCCGCATCGAGCGCGCAGCCGAGCTTCGACGACCGCACGACGGCGCTCGGCAACGCGAGCCGCCGGATCTTTCAGGCGCTCGGCGTCTGGGACCGCATCGAGCGCGGAGCGGCGGCCATCCGCGCCATTCACGTATCCGACGCCGGCCGCTTCGGGTTTGCGCGTCTCGATGCGCGCGAGCAGGGAGTCGAGGCGTTCGGATACGTCGCCGCGAACCGCGTCATCGGCGCGGCGCTCTGGGAGAGGCTCGCGGCGTCGGGCATCGCGCTGCGCGTGCCCGCGCGGCTCGAGGGGATCGAGATCGGCGCGGACCACGTCGAGCTCGCTCTGCAGCATGGGCCACGCGTCGAGCGAATCTCCGCGCGCCTCGTGGTGGCGGCCGACGGCGCGGAGTCGCGGGTGCGCAGGGCCGCGGGCATCGATGCACGCGTGAAGGATTACGATCAGGTGGCGCTCGTCGCGAACGTTGCGACCGACCGGCCGCACGACGGCACGGCATTCGAGCGGTTCACTCCCTCGGGCCCGCTCGCGGTGCTGCCGGTGCACGATGGAAGCTATACGGTGGTCTGGGCGCGCTCGCCCTCGCAGGCGGAGGAGGCGCTGCGCCTCGAGGAGCGCGCCTTCCTGCAACAGCTGCAGCAGCACTTCGGCTGGCGCGCCGGCCGCTTTATGCGAGCCGGCCGCCGCGCGGCGTATCCCCTGCAGCTCTCGCGCGCGGCCGCCGTCGTCGGCTCGCGCGCCGTGCTCATCGGGAACGCCGCGCAGGCGCTGCACCCCGTCGCGGGGCAGGGCTTCAATCTCGGCCTGAGAGATGCGGCCGTGCTCGCCGAGGTCCTTGCGGGCGCCGGCGCCGGTACGGCGGCACGGGACGGCGCAACGCACGGGGATGCCGCGACGCACGGGCACGGTGCGCCGAGCGGGCACGCCGCCACGCACGCGCATGCCGCGGACGGCTTCGACCCGGGCGCCGCGGAGGTGCTGCGGCGCTTTGCGGAGGAGCGCGCCGCGGATCGGCGCGGCGTCGTGGGCTTCACCGACGGACTCGTGCGCCTGTTCGGCGACTCGCGCGGACCGATCGGGGCGGCGCGCAACCTCGGGCTGCTGCTCTTCGACCTCACGCCTCCGGCGAAGAGCGCGCTCGCGCGCATCAGCATCGGATTCGGCGGACGCACGCCGCGGCTCGCGAGAGGACTGCCGCTCGCATGAGCCGCGACGCGTTATCCCTCGGAGCGGACCCTAGCGCGCGGAAGGGGCCGGCGGAGGCGGGTTCCGCGTTGCGCGAGGCGCGGCTCGATATCCTGATCGTCGGCGGCGGCCCGGTGGGGGCTTGCGCTGCAGCCCTGCTTCAGCGTGCCCCCTTCTCCTCTCCCGGCGCGCGCAGCATCGCCGTTGTCGAGCCCGCTCACCCTCGAGTCCCGACAGCCGACGCGCCGCTCGATGCGCGGGTCTCGGCCCTGTCTCGCGCGAGCGAGCGCATTCTGAGGCAGGCCGGAGCCTGGGACCGGATGTCGCCTGAGCGAATCCAGCCCTACGAGCGCATGCGGGTGTGGCATCGCAGCGTCCCCGCATCGAGCGCCGACGTTCTGGCATTCGATGCCGCGGAGGCGGGGGAGCCGAATCTCGGCTACATCGCCGAGAACCGTCTCGTGCAGGTTGCGCTGCTCGATGCCTTCGAGGGCAGCGGTGGGCAGGTGCTGCGATGCGAAATCACCGGCTTGCGGATGCGCGATGAGGACGTGATCGTCGAGACGACCCTCGGCCCACTCTCGACGCGCCTGGTCGTCGGCGCCGACGGCGCCCGCTCCACGGTGCGAGACTTGATCGGCCTGACGGCCGACAGCGCGAGCTATCGCCAGACGGCGATCGTCGCAAACGTCTCGACGGCGCGCCCTCACGAGCGCACCGCCTGGCAGCGCTTCCTCGGCACGGGAACGCTCGCCTTCCTGCCGCTCGCCGACGGCTCGAGCTCGATCGTGTGGTCGGCCGACGCGGAAGGCGCGATGGCGCTGCTTGCCGCCTCGGACGAGCAGTTCGAGCGCGAGCTGCAGAGGCAGTCCGACGACGCGCTCGGCGCGGTTCGTCTGCGGACCGAGCGGCACTCGTTCCCGCTGCGCAAGCTCACCGCACACCGCTACACGGCGCACCGCTCCGTGTTGATCGGAGATGCCGCGCGCGTCGTTCATCCTCTTGCCGGGCAGGGCATGAATCTCGGGCTGCTGGATGCCGCGGCGCTCGCGGAAGTCATCGACGCGGCGAGCCTCGAGGGAGAGGATCCGGGCGCGGCGCGCGCCCTGCGCCGATACGAGCGCTGGCGCAAGAGCGAGGCGCAGCTGATGGCGGCCGCCATCGATGCGTTCGATCGATTCCTCGCGCACGGCTCCGACCCGCTCGCGCGGCTCGCCCAGCGCGGGCTCGCCTGGGTGAATCGGAGCGGCGAGGTGAAGCGCGCGTTCATTTCCCGCGCCCTCGGCTTGACGGGCGAGCTTCCGCAGGCCGCGCGGCCCGCGGGACGGCGCGCACCGGCCTGATGCGGCCCGGCCGCTCGCGCGGCGTGTGAGCAGACTCGAGAGCCTGCCCCACCGTACGGCGTCAGCTGAGCGGGATGGCGTCGATCTTCGCCGCGCAGATGAAGTCGTTCTCCGACAGCCCCTTCACGGCGTGGGTGGTGAAGACCACGCGGCAGTAGTTGTAGCCGACCTCGAGGTCCGGGTGGTGGTCCTCGATGTTGGCGATGTGCGCGAGCGCGTTGACGAAGCTCATCGTGCGGTAGAAGTCCTTGAAGGAGAGCTCCCGCCGGATGGACTTGGCGTCCTCCGCGAGACGCCAGCCTGCCGCGAGCTGCCTCATCAGGCGCTCGGCCTCGGCGCGCGTGAGGGGCGGGACTGCGCCTTCGCAGGGCTTGCAACGCTTCTCGACGAGCTCGGTCATGGCGTCGATCTCCTGGTCGAATGCGGCGCGAGCGCCTATGCGGCCGTCGCGCGCCGCGGGTACTTGCGCGCGACGTACTGCTCGATGAGCTCCTGGAACTCCTCGGCGATGCGCTCGCCCTTCAAGGTGACCGTCTTCTCTCCGTCCTCGTAGACCGGGGCGACCGGACGCTCGCCGGTGCCCGGCAGGCTGATCCCGAGGTTCGCGTGCTTGCTCTCCCCCGGGCCGTTGACGACGCAGCCCATGACGGCGACGGTCATGTCCTCGACGCCCTCGAAGCTGCGACGCCACTCCGGCATGCGATGGCGAATGTGCGATTGGATGCGCTGGGCGAGCTCCTGGAAATAGGTACTGGTCGTGCGGCCGCAGCCGGGACAGGCGGTGACGAGGGGAATGAAGGAGCGCAGTCCCATGGTCTGCAGGATCTCCTGCGCGACGATGACCTCCTGCGTGCGGTCGCCGCCCGGCTCGGGCGTGAGCGATACGCGGATCGTGTCGCCGATTCCCTCCTGCAGCAGCACGGACATCCCAGCCGTCGAGGCGACGATGCCCTTCGAGCCCATGCCCGCCTCGGTGAGCCCGAGATGCAGCGCGTAGTCGCAGCGCGACGCGAGGTCCC
>JASHSR010000308.1 GCA_030038645.1 Gammaproteobacteria bacterium | reverse complement strand
CGTCCAGGCCGTGAGCAGAGGGATGCGCGCCGGCAGCGCCGTCCAGACCGTGGGGAACGGGCATTCGGGCGCATGGAGGAAGCCCGCGTCGCGATAGCGTCCATCCTGCAGCTGCTCCCAGAACGCATGCCGGAACCGCAGGATCACCTTGACCACGGGACCGAGTGCGATGCCGCGCAGCGCCTCGGCCTTCTCCGCAAGCGGCGGCTCGAAGCGCACGGCGCCGGAGGCGTCCGGCGGACGTTGAAGCACGCTCACGGGAAAGGTGACGAGCGCGCATCGGGCGGTGGCCTCGACCGGTCCCGCCGGCGAGTCGGCCTCGATCCCGACCTCGCTGCCGCCCCAGTCCACCTCTCGCACGAGGGTCTGCAGGCGAATCTGCGCGCCGTGGCCCTCGGCGAGGCGAGCGAGATACTGCATGAGCGCGCCATAGCCGCCCGACGGACGGAGCTGACCCCCATCCATGGCGCTCCACTCTCGCGCGATGGCTCGCACGCTCGCCCGCCGCGGGTCGGCGGCATCGAATCCCTCGACCATCATGCGTGCGTAGGCGCACGCCGCCTGCAGAGCGCGATCGCTCTCGTGGCGGGCGAGGAATTCCTCGACGGAGAGATCCTCCTCGCTCAGCGAATCGACCTGCTGCATCAGCCTGCGCACGGCGCCGAACACGTCCGCACGCGGGCTCGGGCGGCCTTCGCGCAGCGTCCAGCGGCTTCCGGCTGTGTCGATGGCGCTCAGGCCCGACCGCCGCAGCAGCTCGAAGGTCTCAGGCGCGCTGCCGTGGATGAACTCGGCGCCGAGCTCGATGGGGAGCGGGAGAACCGGATCGCCGACGGTCAGGATCCGTCCGCCGATGCGGTCGCGAGCCTCGAGGATGAGCACGGAGCGGCCGGCTTCGGCGAGGACTCGGGCGGCGCTCAGCCCCGCGGCGCCCGCTCCGAGCACGGCAACGTCCACCACGCGCGAGGACTGCGTCATCGCGCAAGCTTAGCGCCGATTATTTCGACTCGGCCAGCGCGGCGGCGAGCGACGCAAGCGTCATGGGCGTATCAAACAGAGGACCTTCCGCGAAGTCGAAGCCGGCCGCGGCGAGCCAGCGGCGAGTCGTCTCGCTGTCGACGTGCTTGGCCGAGCAATGCACGCCGAGCACCCGCGCCGCCTGCGAGATGGCGACGATGCGTGCCTGCGCGAGCTTGTCGCGCAGCGCCGCGGCGACCAGCTCGGGGTGCACCTTCAGCAGGCGCAGCGCCTTCGACCGCAGCAGGTCGAGCGCGCGGGAATCGAAGGTGAAGTCGTCGGCGACGAGAAAGCTGCCGAGCTGCTCTGCGGTGCGCACGAAGCGCTCGGCCTGCGCGCGGTGGCTCACATAGACGGACTCCGCGATCTCGAAGCCGATCCCTTCGGCCCGGACGCCCGTCTCTTGCAGACACTCGACAACGAGGCCGGGCCAATGCTCGGCCTCCATCGCGGAGGCGGGCACGCTCACCGAGAAGGT
This sequence comes from Gammaproteobacteria bacterium, assembly GCA_030038645.1. Lineage (GTDB taxonomy): Bacteria > Pseudomonadota > Gammaproteobacteria > Steroidobacterales > Steroidobacteraceae > JASHUC01. Next base: position 2,859 of record JASHSR010000308.1, on the reverse strand, counting down.
GAGCGGCAGGGCCTCGGCAAGCTGCGGGTTCGCGCCGAGCCACGCGACCAGCTCGCGCAGCCGCGCCGCGAGTGCCTGAGCGGCGCCGGCCGAGCCGCTCGGCGCGCCCGCGAGTGTCGTATCCGAGCTCGCGCCTTGCGTGACCAACTGGAAGCGGCGCATGCGCCCGCCCGGCCGCAATTTGACGAGCTCGCTCACCCGCAGCCCGAGCTCGCGCGCCGGATCGCGAGGCTCGGCCGGCGTCGCTCGAGAGGGCTCGGAGGCTCCGGCTCGAGAGGCCCCGGCTTGAGAGGGCTCGGAGGTTTCAGCTCGAGAGGCCCCGGCTTGAGACGGCTCGGGTCGAGAGGGCTCGGTGGGCGCGCCCGGCGGCGTCTCGGAGACATTGGCGCCCGGCGGCAGCTCGGCTTGCGGGAGCTCGAACGTCAGAATCTCATCGACTTGCTTCGGCGCGAGCAGCTCGAGGCTGATCGTGCCGGAGGATTCTGCCCGCTTCGGGCTCGGAGCGGCGGGGCCGGCTTGTGCCGCAGACGTGGCGGGTCGCGGCACGGCTGGACGGTTCGGCACGGCTGGGAGCGCCGGGGCGGCTGGGCGGTCCGGGGCGGCGGGCTCGGCGCGCGCCGGCGTGTCTGCCGCCGCCTTGGACGCGGGATACAGCCAGATGGCGACGCGCTGCAGGATGGCATGCACCGTCGGCGTCATGATTCGCGCCGCGAGGCCGCCGCCCGCGAGGGCTTTCGCGTCCGCGAGGATCATGACGAGCCCGACCAACTCGGACCGCGGCGCGCGAACGGCGAGGAACACTGCTCCGCGTCCGTCGTGGAAGTCGCTCTCGCGATGCGTCCCGGAAGGGTTGCCCCTCAGCTCATCCAGCGCCTCGACTACGAAGCCGTGCTCGTCGGGACCCAGAGCGCCCTCCGAGAGCCACAGCACCTCGCCCTGCAGGTCGTACAGCGAGACCGAATGCAGGCGCAGGGGCGGCAGCGCCGCTCGCAGCTGCCATCCGAGCGACTCCGGCATCGTCGATTGAGAGGCCGGCTCGACGGCCGGCAGATCTGGTTTGAGATTGGGCGTGGACAATTCGGTTTCCGAAGCGGCAGCTCCGATAACCCCCTCGAGTCCACGAGCTCCGCGGGCTCGACCGTTCCGCTACCGGAGCGATGGCTAGGATGACAGGATCGTCATGTCGTCGCCGTGACCCCGCTCGCGTTCCGGGGCCGGGCGGCCGCCCGGCTCCGACAACGTCTCGGCTGCATTATGTAATGGCTAAGGGTTGCGTCGCGGCCGCGGCGACGCGCGCAGACTGGCTGCGGAGCAGCCCAGCCCGCGCGACCGGACCGCGGCGGCAGCGCCGCTCCGCGACAGCGCGCAGCGGTCTGCGGCAGCCGCTCAGGCCACGCGGCCGGTTTGCCGAGTCAGCCCGCGCTCAAAAAATCGCGCTTGCCGATCTCTACGCCGTTGTGGCGCAGGATGTCGTACGCGGTGACCAGGTGGAAGTAGAAGTTGGGCAGCGCCGAGTCCTTGAGGAATGCGAGCCCCTTGAAGTCGAGCGAGGCGCCGCTGGGCAGCGGAATCTTCACGTCGCGGTCCTCCGAGCCCTCGAGCGCGCCGGCGCGCACGCTCTGCAGATAGTCGAGCGTCTTCGCGATGCGAGCCTTCAGCTCCTCGAGCGTCTGCTCGTTGTCCTCGAAGCGCGGTGGATCCTGGCCGGCGAGCCGCGCCGTCGAGTTCTTGGCGAAGTCGCACGCGATCTGCACTTGCTTCACGAGCGGATACATGTCGGGCGCGAGTCGCGCATTGACGAGCACCGACGGATCGAACTTCTTGGCGCTCGCGTGCCGGGCGGCCTTGTCGAGGATCTGCGCCAGCGCGCGCAGCCTGGGGACGAACGTCTCGACCGACATGGAATACATCGAAATCTTCACGGCTTGCTCTCTCCGCTCGTGGACGGGATGCGGATGCTATCGCAGGAGGCTGGAAGACTCCTAGCCGCTTCCCGCCCGCACACCACTCATCGCGTGCTGTGGCGCCTGCGGCCCAAGAGTGAAACAATAGTCGCCTCGCAGCGGATGATTGAGCATCGTATGACTCTAATCTGGATGCCCGCTCAGCTCGCCGTGCTGGCCAAGGTCGTCGATCTCAACGGCTTCTCCGCGGCCGCCCGCTCGCTCGGCGTGCCGAAGGCGGCCATCAGCCGCGCCGTTGCGGACCTCGAGCGGGCGCTCGGCGTGCGCGTACTCGAGCGCACGACGCGCAGGCTCTCGCTCACCCCGGCCGGCCGGGTCGTGTACCCGCATGCCAAGCGGCTGTTGGAGGAGACCGAGACCGCGCAATCGCAGATCGCGCGCCTGCGCGCGCCACCCACGCGGCCGCTGCGCGTCGCGGCCGATCCGACATACGGGCGCGTGCTGCTCACGCCGCTCGTGCCGCGCTTCCTCGAGAGCTTCCCCCAGGTGCCGCTCGAGGTCGTCCTGCAAGCGAGCGGCCTCGACTCCTGCGACGTGGCCCTCTGCACCAGCGTTCCCGATCTGCCGGACATCGCCGAGCGCACGCTCGGCGCGCCGCCCGCCGTGCTGTGCGCGACGCCGGCCTACCTTAAGGAGCGGGGTACGCCGCAGCGGCCCGAGGACCTCGGCCGCCACGATCTGCTGACACCGGAGGGGGACGGCTCGGACCTGCGGCTGCTGCTGTCGCACGGCGCGCAGCGCGCCGAGGTGCGTCTCTCCCCGAAGTTGAGAGTCAACGATCCCGCCGTCCTGCACGCCTCGACGGCCGCCGGCCTCGGAATCGGACTGTTGCCGGAGTTCCTCTGCCGCCAGGGCCTCGCGACCGGGAAGCTGAGGCTGGTGCTGCCGCAGTGGA